>JASFJP010000021.1:0-16619 GCA_050121225.1 Desulfobacterales bacterium | reverse complement strand
TGAAAGTGTCATAGATGGTTAGGGGCCATTTTGTTTGCATAACGCATTTATTTTTTAGCATAAAAAAAGAAACATAGCGGTTGTCATAAATGGCTATAACCCTGGGGGATCATAGGTAAGTCTCTGCGCCTGTTATTGATCTGGACCAAACGGAACATTTTTATGACAACCGGTATAAACCAAAGAGATTGACGTATGAGTGCCGCAATGTTAAGTCACCGGGCACCGGCAGGAAAATCATACTCTTTGGCTCTTTACACGAGGTAGACACATGTGGGAAATCCTGGCGCTGGTGATTATAGCTGTCGCAATGATTGTAGTCTTTCGCAAACGCCTTAGGTGGAGACCGCGGACAAAAGTTAAGGGGGACGCCTTTGTCTGTGACACGTGCAACGATAAAGATTGCAGTTGTGACAAACAATAGAGAATCGAGGCTAAATTTTTACAGGAAGCGAAGAAATCCTCGCAAATCACCTTTTGGGCCTGAAGACCCCAGTGGTCGGATTGGTTAAATATGAAATGTCCAACGATGTCTTGAATGTGCCCCATCCCGGGGATATGGGCCGGTGCTTGTAATCCAATATAGATCTGGAAACCACTGCTAATGACCAGCCAGAAAATTGAGGAAATTGTTCACTACCACGAAGAAACCAAACATCACTACCATCGCTATGCCAAGTCATTGGGTTACATGGATTGGGAAAACCAGCCTAATCCATTCCGGTTTTATGAAGAATCCCGGTTGATTCCTCTTCCCCTTCTCAAAACAGATCCGCCGTCAGGTTATCAGGATTTATATCTGAGGCATAACAATCCTCTGTCAGCGTTCTCCGCCGAAAACATTGCTGGATTTCTGGAGCTGTCGTTGGGTCTCTCCGCCTGGAAAGCAGCAGGAACGTCACGCTGGTCGCTAAGAATGAATCCATCCAGCGGCAATCTGCATCCGACTGAAGCTCACGTGGTGTTACCCCAAACCGATACCGTTGAAGCAGGTGTTTATCACTATAACGCCTTAAGGCACGCTTTGGAAAAAAGAAGTTCAATAACCGGTGATCTATGGGAACAGATTAATTCCTATCTTGGGAGCAGCGGGTTTATGATCGGATTGAGCAGTATATTCTGGCGTGAGTCCTGGAAATATGGTGAGCGCGCTTTTCGCTACTGCAATCATGATGTCGGCCATGCCCTGGCCGGGATCAGCTTTTCTGCAAACTTGTTTGGCTGGAAAGTTTCATACCTTAACGGCCTTTCCGATGACGCAATTGAAATCATTTTGGGTTTCGATAAAACCTCGTTCACAGATTTGGAGGAAGATCATCCGGATCTGTTGTGTTTTGTCCACCCATCTGGACATTCGGATTTTCCCCCAACATTATCGGACGAAATCATTGAAGCATTTTCGAGTCTAAATTTTCAGGGAATCCCGAATATTCTGAGCAAGAAGCGCGTCAATTGGGAGATCATAGCCCATATCGCGCGTCTGACTCGAAAGCCTGCCACTAAAGAAACAACTTTCCATTTCAGGGATCGAGACTGGATTTGTGAAACGCCCTGTCGAGCGACAGCTTCTGAAATCATTCGAAGCAGAAGAAGTGCCACCGACTTTGATCGCAACGGATCTCTGGATACGAACCAATTCCTGGCAATATTGGATAAAACGCTACCCCGAAAAAATAGGGCTCCGTTTGACGCGGCTCTTATGGAACCGGCAACCCACCTTTTGCTGTTCGTTCACAACGTAAAGGAGTTGTCACCGGGCCTCTATTTCTTTTTTCGCACTGACGAGGATGTCAATGCCTTAAAATCCATTACCAGGCCCGACTATTTGTGGGAGCGGGTGAAAGATAACTTCCCATTGTTTCTTCTGGAGGCGGGAAATTTCAGGCAGCAGGCCAAAATGATAAGTTGTCACCAGGATATAGCAGGTTCGAGTGCCTTTTCCCTGGGAATGATTGCCAGATTCAATGATCTGATTTCAAAGCATCCGTTCCGTTATCGCCACCTTTTCTGGGAGACCGGAATGATCGGTCAGGTTTTATATCTGGAAGCCGAAGCCCATGGAGTTCGCGGTACCGGTATCGGCTGCTTTTTTGACGATGCCGTCCATGAAATCCTGGGACTCGAAAACAATCAGTATCAAAGTTTATATCACTTCACCATTGGTCTGCCTGTCGGGGACCCGCGGCTCACCACGTATCCTCCATATCAACATCTAGACGAGCGCTAGATTTGTCCGCGTTGCATACACCGCTCTTCATGCCTATATTGCACTGAGATGTGCAATTGTTAGCCACGGCGAATGAATGCCGAAACTCGACAAACATCACTAAACTAGAATCACACATTCAGCAGCTTATTGTAATCAAATAAGCACCATATATTCGGAGAATAATATGGCTCCTAATCGTCTCATACATGAAAAAAGTCCTTATTTACTTCAACATTCGCATAATCCCGTCAATTGGCATCCATGGTCGGATAAAACATTTGCCCGTGCCAAAACGGAAAATAGGCCCATCTTTCTCTCAATTGGATACGCGACCTGCCACTGGTGCCACGTGATGGAAAAAGAATCCTTTGAGGATGAGGAAACCGCCAGGTATCTCAATGACACCTTCGTGTGCATCAAAGTCGACCGTGAAGAACGTCCTGATATAGACTCTGTCTACATGGCAGCCTGCCAAATGCTGACCGGCAGCGGCGGCTGGCCGTTGAGTATCTTCATGACGCCGGATAAACGACCGTTTTTCGCCGCCACCTACCTCCCCAAGCGCAGTCGATTTGGCAGGGCTGGCGTGATCGACCTCTGTCAGCAAATAAAAAACCTTTGGGCGACTCAAAAAGCGAAGGTCGATGCTTCAGCAGACAGTATTGCTGCCAACCTGGACAGAGCCTTTACCTTTTCTTCCGCGAAGGAACCGGATGAATCTCTTTTAGACAGCGCCTATACTCAGATCAGACGAGCATTCGATCCACAACATGGCGGATTTGAGCCGGCCCCCAAATTTCCCACGCCTCACAGGCTGCTTTTTCTACTGCGCTGCTACCATCGGACAGGGGATAAGAATGCATTGGATATGGTTCAAAGAACATTAACAGCCATGCGTCTGGGAGGAATCTGGGATCATGTAGGCTTCGGGTTTCACCGTTACTCCACCGATGAGCGTTGGCTTCTACCCCATTTTGAAAAAATGCTTTACGACCAGGCATTGATCGCCACTGCGTATTTGGAAAGCTATCAAATTACCAAAGATCCTCTCTTCGCTCGCACAGCGGAGGAAATATTTACCTATGTACTGCGGGATATGACATCCTCGGAAGGGGCATTTTTCTCAGCGGAAGATGCCGACAGTGAGGGTGAAGAAGGCAAATTCTACGTATGGAGCACACACGAATTGCAGCACGTGTTGGCAGGTGATGACATTGAGCAATGGGAAAAAATATTACGTGTGAGTCCCGAAGGCAACTTTTTGGATGAAGCTACGCGACAAAAATCCGGTGCCAATATTCTGCATCTCACCGCACCATTGAACAAATGGTCACAAAAATTAAACCTGCCTGAGAATCATCTACAGAACGACTGGGAAAAAATCCGCAGCAAACTGTTTGACACACGCGAAAAACGCATTCATCCCTTAAAAGACGATAAGATCCTCACCGATTGGAACGGATTAATGATCGCTGCTCTGGCTCTAGGAGCGCGAATTTTGAAAAAGCCCGAATACGAATCGGCCGCTCACAACGCCACCGATTTTATCCTTAACCGAATGCGTCAAAAAGACGGTCGGCTTTTTCATCGTTTCAGAGACGGTGAATTAGCGATTGATGCCCACGCCAGCGATTACGCCTTCTTAATTCATGGTTTATTGAACCTTTACCAATCCACCTTTGAACTAGCGCTCGCTGAGGAGGCTCAGGTGCTGCAGGAAAGAATGATCGAAGACTTCTGGGATGAACAGAAGGGGGGCTTTTACACGACGCCTGTAGGCAACACCGAGCTCCCTGTCCGCCCTAAAGAGCTCTATGACGGTGCCAGTCCATCAGCCAATTCAGTTTCGCTTTACAATCTTTTAACTCTGTTTAGACTCACCGGTGATCCAAAATGGGAAGAGAGGGCTCAGGCTCAGGTTCGTGCATTTGCCGGAACGGTGACAGACCAACCAAGTGCCTTTACCTATTTTCTGTGTGCGCTTGATTTTGCCCTGCGCCCGGGGCAGGAAGTTGTGATTGCCGGTGAGCCGCAAGCAATGGATACCCGTGAGCTACTGGCGGCCTTGAACGAAAATTTTGCTCCCAACAAGGTAGCTATCGTCAAATCAGATCAAAATGCTGAACGCTTGGCAAAATTTGCCGGATATACCGACGGGCTGCAATTAATACAGGGCCAGGCCACCGCCCACGTATGCAGGGGCGGTGCCTGCAAGGATTCGACGACAGAAGTGCAGTCCATGATGGACCAAATATTGGGAGAGAAAAAGGTTCTAAAGTAGAAGGTGATTTCACATGCAATCACAAATTAAGCGGTTTTTTCGCAGCCGGCTTTTAGCATGGTACCAAAGAAATAACCGCCCGTTACCCTGGAGAAAATCGAATAATCCCTATCGTATATGGGTTTCTGAGGTGATGCTTCAGCAAACCCAGGTCAATACCGTCATCCCATACTATCACAACTTTCTGAAACGCTTTCCGAACCTTAATCGTCTGGCGCGTTCTGATTTACAGGACGTTCTCAAGGTTTGGGAGGGAATGGGATATTATGCCCGGGCGCGGAATCTTCACAGGGCAGCCCAGGTGGTCGTAAGAGATTTTGGCGGCACGATACCGGATACGTGGAACGATTTTCGCAAACTTCCCGGTGTGGGCGATTACATCGCCGCTGCCGTGTTGAGTATCGTGTTTAGTCTTCCCTATGCAGTCGTCGACGGCAATGTAAAACGGGTCTTGTCCCGACTCTTGAAAATCAACGAACCGGTTAACACGGCAGGATCGGAAAAACACTTTAAAATTGCGGCTGCCGATCTGCTAGATCAAGACCATCCAGGAATGTTTAATCAGGCCATGATGGAGCTCGGCGCGTTGATTTGCAGACCGCGTGATCCGGCGTGTGAAGGTTGTCCGCTTCAAAAGATGTGTCAGGCCTACCGTACGGATACAGTAGCCGAATATCCGAAAAGACTCAAACGCCGCTCAACCCCCCGATATCAAATTGCCGTCGGCGTGGTGTTCAAAAACAGCCGGGTGTTGATCACCCGGCGCAAAACGAAGGGACTCCTGGGTGGGTTATGGGAATTTCCAGGAGGCAAAATAAAGGCCAACGAAACAGCTGAGAACGCCTGCGTGCGTGAGATCAAGGAGGAGGTTAACATTGATGTTGCCGTCGACCGCCACTTAACACAGGTAAAGCATGCCTATACACATTTTAAAATTACGATGGACGTCTTTTGCTGCCGATACCTCTCAGGGCGGGTGAAGTTGAACGGTCCCGTTGACCACCGTTGGATTCGGTTACAACAGATCGATGATTTTCCGGTGCCTAAAGCAAATCACAAATTTATCCCTAAATTAATGCAGTTTGTATAGTATGGTTGATATCCTCCTGATACAGCCACCCATTCGTGATTTTTACTTAACGGCCAAGCGCACGATTCCCTATGGATTAGCCTCCATAGCGTCTGCCCTTATCCGAAATGGCTTTACAGTGAATATTTTCGACGGCCTCGCTACATCTAAATCACGCATAATTGAAATACCATCTGAGCTGGGTTACCTGAAAAGATATTACCGCCGGTCCGATCAGTCATCCTTTGCCCTGTTTAATGAGTTTCGTCATTACGGTTACAGTTATGATCATATCGGTCAAAAGGCCAGGGAGTCGGGTGCGTTTTTGGTGGGGATTGCATCTCTGTTCACCCCCTACGTCAATGAAGCGATAGAAACTGCTGAAAGGGTAAAAGCCTATCACCCTGAGTGCAAGGTAGTGATCGGCGGCCACCATGCCACAGTCCTGCCGCAATCGATCATGCAGTCACCTGAGGTGGATTTTGTGCTGCGGGGCGAAGGTGAGGTCGGGATGCCGCTGCTTGCCGCAGCCGTCAAAAGCGGTTTGCCGCCTGACGAGGTGCCGGGGATTGTCAATCGTAAACCCGACGGGTCTTTAAATATCACCCTGCCGGCACAGCTTCCTGCAACGGAGCGCTATCCGATCCCTGCATTGCATCTAATTAAACATAAGTATTACCGCCGCAACCAACGCGGCAGCACTGTGATTGTTGCCAGCCGGGGCTGCCCGATGCGGTGCAGCTATTGCAGTGTCGGAGAATCTTCTCACCTGGCCTATCGCCGCAGAAGCGTTAACAGCGTAATGCGAGAAATCGAGGCGGCGGTTAATCGCCATGCCGTCGGATTTATCGATTTCGAAGACGAAAATTTATCCCTGGACCGTGAATGGTTCTTAAAGCTTTTAATGGAAATCAAAGCTACTTTCGGAGCTAACCGGCTCGAGCTGAGGGCAATGAACGGTTTGTTTCCGCCGTCATTGGATGAACAAATCATCAGCGCCATGCAGGTGGCCGGTTTCAAAACATTAAATCTCGCTTTGGGAACTACGGACGGAGAGCAATTAAAACGATTCCAGCGTCCCGATGTAACGAAAGCCTTTGATCGAGCACTCCATAATGTCGATAAATATGATTTGACTGCGGTGGGTTATATCATCGTTGGGGCACCGTTTCAGAATCCCGAGACGTCAGTTGCCGATCTCTTATATCTGGCCCGGCGCAGGGTGTTGGTTGGAGTTTCAGTGTTTTATCCATCCCCCGGTAGTAATGACTACGACATTTGCAAAAAACTGGGGCTCCTGCCACTTGATTTTATTTGCATGCGTTCTGCAGCGTTGCCGCTTTCGCACACGACTAAACGCACAGAAGCGATAACCTTGCTGAGACTGGGCCGCCTCTTAAATTTTTTAAAATACCAGATAGACGCGGCAAGCACAGCACATAAATCTTCTAATAGAAAAGGCCTCCCGGCAGACGACAATTTGCGGAATGGAACAGATCGAAAATTACTCCAATCGTTTCTAAATGATGGCAAGATACTCGGCATGACGCCGCAAGGTCAAATGTTTGAACATGCCACTTCACACCGAATAACTCGGCTTTTTCGGGATGGATTAAAGAGGATAAGAATTCGGGGGGCTCAAAGCGCAGGCGGTTGTCGATTAGCGGACTGGGATATCTGAAATGAAGGCTCCTCGCAGCAGAGCTGACGGGGTATCGGGTTATAGGAAAATGGTCTTGGTCAATAAACAGCTTTTCGAATGCGGTCGCAACCCCATCCGGATATGGATGCCGCCTGCTTCATAGTCCCCTATCCTACAAAACGTCTTCATGATCATAGACGTTGCAGATACAGCACAGGAATGTTGACGGGCCGTCACTGGTGTTTTTCATGCCATGCGGCTGCAGGCTGGGAATGTAAATCGAAGTTCCGGGACCGCAAATCGCTTTCTTTTTTAACGCGTCGGTTTCAGGATCAAATTCCCAGCATTCGAACTCACCGGAGAGAATGTACATCGTCTGGTGGTAAAAATGATTATGGATCGGAATCTGACCGTCGCTCTGTATCGTAAAAAACCTGAGACCATACTCCGGGTAACCGTTACCGTCATTTCCGTGTTGGGACAGCCATCGTATGCTGGTGCCGATGACGTCGTGCATCTCACCGCGGTAAGGGAAGGCGTCTATTTTTTCATCTTCACAATCTTGCCATTTTACGATTTCCATTGTTTTCGCTCCTTATTACGTTATTAAAACAGCTGAAGGCGTTGGCGATAAACATCGGTCACTACTTTGGGATCATCCGTTATCACGATGTTTTCTTGAATCCAAGCCGGTGCTCTTCCACGTTTGATCATTTCACGAATCTGCCGTTCGACGCCATCCCAAAAATTACCAGCACCTTCGGTATCAAATAGGATAACCGGAACAGGGTCTTGGATGGATAATTTCATATTGCAAAGGGTAATGCCAAGTTCTTCAAGGGAGCCCAAACCACCGACATTGAAAATCGGAAACGATGCGATTTCGAACCATTTTTGACGACTATGACGGCAGGTTGCCTGAAATACCTGGCAAAAATCGACGTCGGTGGTCATCGCCTGGTCGGTAATATCCAGAAAATTGGCACCGGACAATATTCCACGTTGCCGTGCCAACATGTTTGCCTGTTCCATTACCCCGCTGCCGCCTCCGGTAACAATTCCGATCCGCTTACCCCAAAATTCAATTAGGGCGTCCATGAGATTGCCAAGCCGTGTTTCTCCGGCCTGGGAAAGTCTTTGATTTGAACCGTAGAAAGCAAAAAGCATGGATTTATGAAAATCCGCCATCCGTTCAGGTGCTACAAAATATCCCATCCCGTCGCGCATGGTATGCTTTATCAATTGGCCGTTCAAACCGGATACCCAAAATACTTCAAGACCGAAAGCATGATATTCCTCAAGGCGATGATGGTCCTGCTGTGAAAGAAACGGGCCGTGTTCACAGGACGGCTCATAAAAATACAACGCTTTCAGTTTGCCTTCACATGTCAAATTAATGATATCTCGATGTTCGATGATATTGGGGAAATATTTCATAGCCAGCACGGCGGGAGGATGAGAAATGGCATCCGGTATTTTGGAAGTTGCATAGATGTGGACGCATTCACTGGTCGGTGAAAAATTTCGTCTGGCCAGTGCGCAAATGGCATGAGTTACCTCACAGAGTTGCTCGGGACCATTTTGAAAAATTTGCGATTTTTTTATCCCTCCCGGCTTATTAGGGATTACTGCAATTGGTTTCTGCATGAAATGACAGGTGGTGTCTTTTTGACCGTCGAAGCGTTTTTCAAGCTCTCGCATCTGGCGAAATGAATAAAAGCCCGCATTTCCGGCGATTTTTTTCCGATTACTCGTTTTTTTCGATTTTGCGGCATAGTATACTCTCGCCGATATCAACGGGTTAACGATCGGATGATCACTTTGATTGACGATCTCTAGATAAATTCGGATACCACGCGTCTTGATGGGGTCCAAAACCGTGGCAGGTAAATTCCTACCCAAGGCAAATCCGCTCTGCAATACCACGTAATGCTCATTGAGATACATCGAACAGGTCGTTACGACCCCCTCGCCCGGTGCAATGTTAACCGAGGGCACTTCGGTTCGCATCTGATAACGGTTGAGAAGTTCGCGCCCATCTTCCCGGAGTAAAATTCGTCCCAGGGTCTCTCTGTTCAGAGGTTTCTGAAATTTGCACACAATTTTGTGTGGTGCGATGACAATACTTCCATCGCTCGAAATGGTCGTTGATGCCGGCAATTTCAGTTGAGCCCGATCAATCGCATCTAAAACTTCATCCGACGTCAGGAGCGCTTTCGGATCACAGAAAACCAAACGTCCCACTGGAAGCCCCAAAGTAAAAAAATCGTTCAGCTGGTTTAAATCGGGATACCCGGAGATCACCTGTGAGGCAACCTGGGTTAGTGTAATCTTGTTTCCATCGATATTAGCGGCACTAGGGGGATCGCATTTAATCTGCACGCCCAGTCTGGCAATTCGAGACCGTTCACTGAATACGATATGTTCTGATTGTTGTTTTAGTTGATCAATTAATTCCTCGCTAAGCCCAAAGCTAGTTTGAAACGTGATGGATTGGTCATTGGTATCAAGAATTCTGGAAATCACACCATCTTCGGACTGCAACAAACCGCGAAAAAGATGATTGTTTTTATAAGTTCCGGACATAAGATCCAACCTTGTCGTTTTCAAATCGTATTACGTGTATCATGCCTACTGTGAGCATCATGAATTAGCTCAGCTGTAATATCATTTCAATCCTGAAAATAAACTTGTAGTTTACTATAGTTTCACTTGATTATAAATACCAATTATGGGGAAATTCTAACTTAGCGATATAACATAGTTAGCATATATTGGTTTGGGGTGCCGGGCGGAAAGTGGAACGTTTTTTTTCGATAGATGACCTGGTGAAATAAATTTTAAATGATGTTTTCACACCATTCATGATGTTGCCCGAGAACGGCGATATAATCTTTGTCTCCAGGCACGGTCTCAGGAGCTGAATAATATCGACGAAGCTGCCATTGAAGCGTCATCTTTTCGCTTTAGCTACAAGATGATGAATAAAAACCTATACAATTCCGGCTAATTATATTTCAATAGGCGCGACGGAAGTGGCTTCATCGTGTTAACATATTTTGTTAGGCAACCGGGGGTTCCAGTAAATTTTCAATGATCTTGATCAAAGATCTATTGATGGCCTTTTCTTCACTTAATTGGCTTAGTTTCATTTTTTTTATCATCATTTCATCCAAAACCCACCCAAACCCCAGCTTGTCAAAGAAAATGATCGTTTCTTTATCCTTTTCCCTGTAATCCTCCGTTAACAATATGCTCTTCTCCTTTCTTCAAGTGAACTATCCGCAATCTTAACTTATTAAATTGATAGCAATTTATTTCTTTGCGATCATATACGGTCTATCACCTTCCAATTTGAGGTGTGATATCTGTATATCGTCACCTTCGGTATTTTTCTTTAGCAGTAGTTCAGCAGGCAATCATTGGGAGTGTTATCGAGGTATTATATAATCTAAGCAATTAATTTAATTATTAATCAGTAATTTTGGGATCCGACCCATACCTGCATAAGCGTTGTCCGTGTCTGCGATAACGCTCATAAAGGATAGGCTACCGAGTTTTTTGTTTGGCACAGAACAGGCCCTTTTTGTGAATTTTCTCCATGGTTCGAGGCCGAAAAGTTTGATATGTGTTCATTAATCGACAAATGGTAGAATGCAAATTTGAGAACTCCCAATCGAAAGCGTCCTGTCACGGTTAAAAAGCGATATCTTATACACCCGGAAAAATGAGACATGATTATCTCAAACAAAGATCAAATCGCAGCCTTTTTAGGTGAAAGAAACCTCACTGGAATGTTTATCATGGATTTCGACGGGACGCTGCTCCGGTCGGATCGCAACTTCGCAGATAACGATCTCAGAGCTCTGAAGCAGCTCGGTGAAAAGGGTATCATCAGAGCGATCGCCACCGGCCGTTCGTTGTACTCATTTAATACCGTCGCCGTAGAAAATTTACCGGTGGATTTTGTAATGTTCTCAACGGGTGCAGGCGTCTTAGAGCAGTCTAGTCAAAAAATTATCCGAAAAGTAAGTCTCGAGTCCAGCGAAGTCGAACGGGCTTGTGATGTCCTGAGATCGGTTCACCTTGATTTTATGGTGCATCGAACCATTCCGGACAACCATGTGTTCGCCTATTATCAATCAAAAGACGGCAATGCCGATTTCGAGAGACGTCTGACACTGTACAGTCAATTTGCCACGCCTCTGAGTAAGTTGCCAGAGGGGTTCGGTCCTGCAACACAATTGGTTGCGGTGGTGCCGGTAAAGCAGGGTAACATGGTTTTGGAGAAAATACGAAGCGAACTATCTGATTTTAATGTGATTCAGACTACCTCGCCATTGGACGGAATATCCACCTGGATTGAGATATTTCCAAGGGTGGTGTCAAAAAGCCTCACTGCAGCCTGGCTCGCAGAAAAATTGGGAATCGATAATGCACAGATCGCTTCCGTAGGCAATGATTACAACGATCTGGATTTGCTCGAATGGGCTGCGAACAGCTATGTGGTTGATAATGCACCGGAGGATCTCAAGGCGCGTTTTCCAAACGTGGCGTCGAATAACAACGGCGGTGTCGCAGAAGCAATTCAGCAATGGCGACATCGAAAATCAGTTTGACCCACACCAGCACAAAACCATACATATACGCATTTTTGAGCTGACGGTTTTCAATGGGCAATCCAAAATACGAAGTCGAGATCTCATCCAGCCACCTCTTTCACCGATTCCTCAAATATCGAAAGACATAGATCGATTTCATCTGAATTAACCGTCAAGGATGGAGAAAACCGAATGCTGTTTTCCCCGCAACCCAAGACCAATAATCCCCTTTCGAAAGCTTTTTTTATAACCTGACCGCGCCAGTCAGCGGCCGGTTGCTTTGTTTTGCGGTCTTTGACCAATTCCACAGCTGCCATCAATCCTTTGCCGCGCACATCGCCCATGCACTCAAAGGTCTTTTGTAAGGAGCGAAGTCCCCTTATGAGACGTTTCCCCTGTTTACTGGCGTTTTTCATCAGATTATTTTCAAGTAGCTCAATGGTTGCCATCGCCGCCCGGCAGGACAGAGGATTCCCGCCGAATGTGGAGGCATGCGAACCGGCCTCCCAGTTCATTATCTCTGAGGGGGCCACCATCGCACCCAAGGGAAGACCCGAAGCAATTCCCTTGGCCAGCGCCATAATATCCGGATCGACACCAAAATGTTCAATTGCAAACATTTTACCGGTACGCCCCATTCCGGACTGAACTTCATCGACAACATAAAGAATACCGTATTTCTTGGCGATGGCATGCATGACTTTGTGAAACTCAGGTGGCGGCACGATGTAACCCCCCTCACCCTGTATCGGCTCGACAAATATGGCGGCCACTTCTTCAGGCGGAACTGTGGTCCGGAAGAGCGTATCCTCAATCCATTGAACACAGTAAAGCTGACATTGGGGGTAGGTTAGGTTGTATGCACATCGGTAACAATATGCATAAGGGATATGCGTAATGCCCGGTACAAAGGGGTTATAGTGTTTTTTCTGAACGGTTTTACTGGCAGTCAGCGACAGCGCGCCCATGGTGCGTCCATGAAAAGCGCCAAAAAATGCGATGTTCAATTCTCGTTTGGTATGCCAGCGAGCCAGCTTGAAAGCAGCTTCCACAGCTTCTGCCCCTGAATTCCCAAAATATACCCTTTTGGCACTTTTTCCGGGGGCCATAGTAGACAGTTTTTCCGCCAAAAGAATTTGAGGGGTATAATAAAAATCAGTGCCCGACATGTGCAGCAGCTTTTCGGTCTGGTCTTGGATAGCTTTAATAATTTGGGGATGGCAATGCCCGGTGGCGTTAACGGCGATACCGGCGGTAAAGTCAAGAAATACATTGCCATCGACATCATGAATCCAGAGCCCCACGCCCTTATCAGCCACCAAAGGATAAACCCGGGTGTAGGAGGGTGAGACAAACGCATTGTCTAATTTGATGAGCTTTTTGGCTTTAGGTCCAGGCAGAGATGTTTTTATCTTTGGTGTCGTCATAACAGGTCCTTTCTGGGTGGGGTATCACAAGTGAAGTCAGCATTTTACGAAACAAATCCGGATTTTTAAAGTTATGATTATTTACTGATTACAATAGTTTATCGCTTATTAGACCAATCGTCAAGGGTTGAACCAATAAATCGCGACCTACGATCTCTATGACACGGCAGCCAGTAACCGGTAAAACTTATGTAAATTTTTCTCTCATGCGTTGACAGCCAGACGCCTCCCTTATTAAACTAGATCACAGAATCACGTTTCTTTTAATCTGAATTCAATGGGCTGATTCTCCCGCTTTTGGCGCAAATGACGTTAGGAGTTGATGCATGCAGACGATTCGATCGATATCACTCATCATATGTATAGTTCTTTTGACGGTGGCGGTGGTGGTGGTGAGGGCGGAAACTACCGACCACACGGTCATCCGTAAAACAGCCCAAAAGGCAGTGCGCGAGGGTAACTGGAATGACGCGTTTCAGCTGTATCAACGATTATGCCTCAAAGTCGAAAATGATCCCAATCAAATCGGCAGCGATTTGATCCAAGCATGGCAATGCCTGCAAAATTTGGGTCGGATCCATGAACTGGATGATTTTCGAGAGAAAACAATTCAAAAGCACAAAGAAAACTGGCGATTGCTTCAGGCGGCTGCTGAGAGCTACAGCCAAAATACCCATTGGGGCTATCTGGTAGCCGCAGAATTTCACCGTGGTGCCCATCGCGGGGGAGGCAAATACGTGAATGCCATTCAGCGCGATCGGGTGAGAGCGCTGCAGCTGCTGAACCGGGCCTTCAGATTAACGTCCAACGAACCATCAAAAAAAGACGTTGCCAATTTCTGTCTCGCGTTTGCCAACCAAATCTCTCAATATCGCCTTCACAATCAGGCTTGGCGTCTTCAATATCTGACCGATCTCTCCCGGCTGCCGGATTATGAACCGGGTTATGGCTATGAATACAGCCGCCGACTCCAAGGCGCACCAGTGGACGCCCAGGGGCAGCCGATCATGCATCAGCTTCCGGAAAGTTTTGAGACCGCTTCCTCTGATGGCGAACGCTGGCGATATCTACTAAGGACTGCCGTTCAGCTGGACGACCGTCTTGACAATCAGGTGAAATACGACTTTGCGTCTTTTTTACATCAGCAGTTCGGCGTTCAAACCTTACGCGAATATGGTGATTTTTTTATCGGCCGGCGTCCGGTTTCAGCTGATGACCCCGATAAAGACGAAAGCGGACCATACGAAGTCCACACCCTCAAAGCGGATGAAACCATCGCTAAATTAGCGGTGGGGGTCAGGCGTTTTCAGCTCGAGCCGGAGTTTAATTACATCGATCTGCTGAATGAAATTGTTGAAAACCCGCAGAACGGCTATGCCAATCAGGCGACCCGTTCTCTGGCCCAGATTTATGAAAACCGCAGACAGTATGACCGTGCCGTAGAATACTGGCAAAAATACAAGCGCTACCACAAAGCGGAAGCCAATCAACGTATCGACCAGATCACAAATAACTGGGGCATATTCGAACCCGGCAGCGTACAGCCGGCAGGCCGCCAGCCCATTGTTGAATACCGGTATCGCAACGCTGAGCGTGCCAACTTTAAAGCTTATCGGATCAGAATTCAGCGACTATTGCAGGATATCAAAACCTATATCCGATCAAATCCTGCACGTCTGGATCGCAAAAAATTAAATTTGAATAATATCGGGTGGCAGCTGGTTCATAAAAATCAAACCGCTTACATCGGTGAAAAAGTTACTGATTGGCAATTGGACCTGCAACCTGATGCAAGGCATTGGGACCGGCGTGTCACCGTCAGCCTCCCGTCCGAATTGAAAGACGCCGGCGCCTATCTTCTGATCGCAAAAATCAATAACGGCAACACGGCCCGTATCATCATATGGGTGAGCGATACGGTCATCGCCAAAAAGCCGCTGCGCAAAAGCGTCATGTATTATGTGGCCGATGCGGTCACCGGAAAACCGCTTGCTGACACAACCATCCAATTCTTCGGCTTTCGTGCCCAGCGCATCCAAAATACCAAACGCTATCGCGTCTACCACAGCGACTTTAGCAGCCAAACCAGCAGCGATGGACTGGCAATCATTGAACCGCATAAAATGCCCAATAACATGCGCTGGCTGGCATTGGTTACCAACCGGGAGGGCCGTTTGGCGTACCTGGGCTTTTCCAACGTCTGGTATCCGAACTATTATGACCGCGAATATAATCAACGTAAAACATTTTTCATGACCGATCGACCGGTGTATCGTCCCGGTCAAACCGTGCAGTTCAAAGCTTGGGTGCGACATGCCCAGTACGACAAACAGTATGTATCGATGTATACCGGTCGAAATTTTACTGTTCGCATTCGAAATCCGAAAAATGAAGAAGTTTACACCCAAAGCCTGAGAGCAGACGAATACGGTGGATTGACGGGCCAATTCGAACTTGCAGGAGATGCGGCTTTAGGCGTTTACGTAATATCGCATGGCTCGGACACAGCTTACGGCGGCAACAGTTTCCGGGTGGAAGAATATAAAAAGCCGGAGTTTGAGGTCAGCATCGAAGCACCCAAAGCGCCCGTAATGCTGGGTGAAAAAGTGAATGCCCTCGTCAAAGCCGATTATTACTTCGGGTCTCCGGTAACCGAGGCGACCGTAGACTTTAAGGTATTGCGCAGTGAGCTCGATGATCGCTGGTACCCTCAATTCTACTGGGATTGGTTCTACGGTCCGGGCTATTGGTGGCATGCCTACGATTATCCATGGTATCCGGGCTGGCACGAATGGGGCTGCAAAAGGCCCATCTGGACCTGGTGGCATCGCTGGCCCCAGCAACCCCCGGAAGTGGTTGCCGACGGACAGGTGCAGATCGGATCAGACGGTACGGTGCATATTGAGATCGACACCGAGCTCGCCAAACTGATTCATGGCGACACGGATCATCGCTACACCATCAGCGCCGAGGTGCGCGATCAATCCCGGCGCACGATCGTCGGCCAGGGGGAAGTGCTGGTGGCCCGCAAACCCTTTAAGCTGTATTCATGGGTCGACCGGGGCTTTTATCGGGTGGGGGATACCATTCGGGCCGACTTTAAAGCCCAAACGTTAGATCGCAAACCAATACAGGGAACCGGTCGACTGAAACTGCTGCGGGTAACCTACGTTGACAATAAACCGGTGGAAGACCCGGTTCAGAAATGGGATTTGGACACGGACAGCCAGGGTCAGGCGCGGATTCAGATTCAGGCCTCTAAGACCGGACAGTACCGGCTGTCTTATACGGTCACCGATTCCGCAGGACATCGCATTGAAGGCGGCTATATCTTCACCGTCCGCGGACGGGGCGACGATGGCGCCGACCACCGCTTTGCAAAAATCGAAC
>JASFJP010000020.1:0-16621 GCA_050121225.1 Desulfobacterales bacterium | reverse complement strand
CAACGCGAATGTGATAACGATACGGGTACCAAATTTGGCGGCCAAAAAGCCCCCGATAATCGCCATGGTCAGATATCCGATAAAATTACCGGTGCCCAACAATCCCAACTGGGTGTAATTTAACTGAAGTCCGTCCTTCATGGCCGGCAAGATGATCGTGTAGGACATGCGGCCAAATCCGTGCGCGGCGATGGTCGTCAGCAGGCCCATAAAGATGACAATCCACCCGTAATGAAGCTTTCCTTCTTCCCTCATACCATCCTCCTTTTTTGGATAAAGCTGAAACCTCAACTAAGGTGAAACCGTTCCTTTTTTAAATGTTCGGCTTATTATACAGATTACCGATAACGTTTTAATAGAAGAAAGCAAGACGTAAATAAAGAAGAATTCGAATTAGGAGAATTTCAAAAACGAGTATGATAGGAAAAGTTACAGGCAGAGATGGCCTCGCCGATATTTCAGTTTTAACTTGATAGTGTGCTATTTTGGTTATATGACCTGAATGGTGCCCGATGAGAGTCGTCCGTTGTCTTAAAGAGGACAAGTTGCTTTTTTAACAGCCATCGACTTCGATATAAGATGGCAGAGTGATTCATGTAATAAACCCAAAAAAAGGTATCACGAAACCACGAAATTGTGAAAACACGAAAGGAAAATAAAACGAAACGTTCATTTTCGTGCTTTTATGATTGAAGATTTATACACTCCCAACCTGTGTGCATAGGTTCAAGTTTATTATGAGAGCGGAATTATGAAATCCAAAGTAGGATACTTGCAAATGAGCAAAATTGAAAAACGGCTGACCATTTTCGCTTTAGTGTTTGTGGTAATTTACCTTGGTGCGGCAGCAATTACCGTTCACCAGAGAATAACTAAAGAAGAAAAAATCGAAAAGATTGCGTCCACCGAACTCTCAGCTGCAGAAAGCCAATTGTTGCTGGCGGAACTATTTCTGCCGATGATGATCTTATTGACCCTCACCGTTTGCTTCATTATCGTGCGCAAGACCCGCGCTAAAAAAGCGCTTCAACTCGATGAACCCGATGACGATTTTGAATGAAATGCCAACGTCTGAATAGATATGCGGATTGGCTGCAATGAAAATCAAGAGCCGATAAAATTTGCCTCCACCCAGCCTTGGTTGTAATAATTTTCCGGTAAATAGGTTAGCGATTCACCGTTGAGCGGCTTCATATATACCTTGCCCCATTGCAGAAAGAAGGTCGGCTGGGATGTGTTTTCCGGTGTGGCTACTAGATCCGGATGACGGGTGAGGGGAACCGCTGAGAAACTTCCTTTTTTCCAGGTGAATTTTTTCTGATCAGATCTGCGTGTGTAGTTCTGTTTGGCGCCGTTGATCTCATTGCCGGCAAGAACCGAAAAATAGTATCCTTTATAAGGTGTAACCTTATAGCCAAATCGCTCTTTCCCGGCAGGATCGGAAACAGCGATTTCTTTTTGTATCAATTTCTTAGGCTTTTTGTTCTCGAGGTCATAGAGATAAAATAACCCTGCCAGGTCATCTCCATAATAAGACCGATCCCGGCGCCGATTGCGATCGATAGATTTGAGTGCTCTGACAATATCACGATGATTTTCAATAGATTGCTTGAATGCCAGGTATGCATGTTCGTCTAATGGTCTTTTATTGATATCAAATTCGATCAATTTCGTTAACATTTGAGCAGCGACATCAATTTCAAACCTCTGCGGCAGTCCCCAAAAATAGACCACCCGGCTGCCACCTCTGCTGTGGGAGTAGTTATCCTGTTTTAAGCGTTTTCCCTGGGTATCATAAGCCATGATCTGGATGACGTTCGCTTTCCCGGAGCTATAGGTAACTGCATTTTTGTTAAAATTAACGATGACCTTATCTCCTGAAGAAAGCACTTGAGGCTCAGGACGGCTACTATTATTCTTAACAAAGTTCAGGCGTTTAATGTTCGAGTTTAGGTTTAGCTGAACTCTGCCAAAAGCGGCATGGCAATTTTTGAGCTTGCCTTTGTCAAGTTGATAACTGACCTCTTTAACTCCCTGAACCGAATTTCCCGAAAGAAAATTCGGACTGTTCTTGCCGAAGAAGTGAACCTCCCAACTGGCGTAGCCGCTGAAGGGGCCCCGGGGGAGTTGAATCGAAAGGAAATCAGTCCATGAATATTTATTGCCTTCTGACCATTTGACAGTTAGGTTGCTAAGATCGGTGTCGGAAAAATCTGTATAAGTGCGGATCGACTGATTGGAATAACGTATACGGGTCGGTATTTCCGGTTTTCGCGACAGTGCTAGTTCTTTGCCTCCATTTAAATCCACAACAACATCAAATGGATATTCTAACACTTTCTTGGCGACTACCACTTTGAGGTTTTCAACAGCACCCTGAAAGCGGGTCGAGATAGATGAGGCCGAACTGATTGATTCTTTTGAAGCCAGTGCTCTGCCGCTTTGATCGTAAGCCACTAAGCGAATGGATTTGCCTCCTTCGTAACTCACACTGACGACGTCGTTTTCAAGCCGATTCAACACCACCTGAATTTCTCCGGCTTTTTTTACACTTTCCGTTTGGGAGCCTTTTCCAAAATTAAGTACCTGAAGTTCTACGGGTAAGGACAATAGGAACTTGATTTTTGCGGTGCTCAATTTATCCGGCGGTGTTCCTTTTTTGATGCTTAGCGATAGACTACCAGGAAAGACACTGCCTGGATACAACTTCGTCTCTGATTTGTTTTCATCGGACCGTAACACGCTTTGCCCCCCAGGTGTCTGGATGGATGTTACCTCATAGCTCAATTCGGCCAATTCGCCGTTAGGAAGATCCACCGGGTCCAGGTCCAATGACATTTGCGGTTTGTCCCCTGAATTCCAATAATGACCCGGGAAAAGGTTTTGTTTTACCATTTCAGGAATTATTGGCTTGAGCCTTTTTACATCAATCGTGGTCATCAGTTGAGGCTCGTCGGTATATTCTACCTCAACCGGACCGCTAGAGGGTTCTAGTGTCATGCTGCGGGCAAATAGCTGTCCAAGAGTGGCTTCTGAAAGAGCTGCTAAAAAGGTCTGGTCGTTTTCCTTTGCCCAGCTGAATTTCAGAGTTAGCCGGTTTTCTTTTAACTGGACATCGTGTGCGAAGCGCTGATCTTGAAAAAGCTCGATAAGTTTTTTAATGATACCGTGTGTTTCTGTATTTTGCAGGTCGCCGGATACAAGCTGACGGTAAATTATTTGGCTATCGATATCGGGACGAAAGGTTTGGGCATATTTTAGGGTGCGAGTCTGATTACCGGTAAATCGAAATGCCAAGCCAAAGGTATCTATTGCTTTGAGGGAGCCGCTCAGTTCTGCCATAATGCCGGCTCCCATACTTGCGATCATGGCGGCTTGGGGATTATCTTCGATCGCGGGATATTTTTGAATGCTATTTTGCCATTCGTTATGAAGATTTTCCAAAATGCGGATGGCAATGACTGCCAGAGCTTGCGGATTTCCGATGGCTTTGGAGAAAGCTGCGACCTGTGTGTTCTGAATAAAATTTGTATTTTCATTAAAGACGCCGGAAAACGATTGCGGTGCAAAGACCGCTTCATTTTCAAATAGTATGACTTCATATGGTTGGCTGGAAAATTTGTATTTTCCGGCTTCGTTTAGCGCGTCCTCTTTAAGGAGAAACGTGCCGTCTGCTCTGGCTTCAAAATAATCTTTAAACGGTTGTTTCTTGCTGAATATTTCTTCCAGATGCTTACGATTTCTGCCACGGGCCACAATTACCGGTAATATTTGATTTTCAGGATCTGCGTACAAATAAAGTTCGAGACGTTTTAAACCCATCTTTTTTAAGATCGATATTGCCATCCGATGCTTTAGCGTTTTTTTCTCTTTTTCGACCCGATTTTCAATGGCATCTATAATAACTGGAACATTAAGATTCACCGCCGCAAATGGTTCCTGATCCAGCAGTGCGGCTTTTTCAGCTGCTTTTTCAGCGACGCTAGGGATTCCCTGATCCGGTTTCTTCATCTTCATGAACATGGGCGTTAGTAAAATTGGGGCAATCACAACCAGGACAATGGCTGCGGCAGCAGCAAACATCCAGTTATTTTTCCGAGGGTGGCGAAAAGGCGGGGGCGTTTCCTCGGGTATCCGGTCTTGCATTATCTGAAGCTCCGAGTGTTTGTCATACTCGGGCAAAGCTTCATCTAATGGTTTTTTAGTAACCGGTGCTAGCGGTATTGAAATTTTTTGCCCGCAGGCCTTGCATTTAACCGCCGTTATATTGGCCGGAATTTTACTTCGGCGGACACTATATTTTTTTTTGCAATTTCCGCATGTGAATTTAACGGTATCCGAGTCTTTATGAGGACCATGAATTGATTCCTCTGGGAACTGTTCGGGCGCTACCGGCGGTTTTTCCTTTTTGAGAGGAGATGTGGGCGCAGGACGTTCGTCTCTCTTCAAGGATATGGCCTGCCCGCATGATTTGCACTTTAAGTTGGCCCCACCCGGCGGAATCTTTTTTTCTCTAAGCCTGTATGTCCGGCCACAATTCAGACACGTAATCTTAATGATATGGGTGTCCTCGGGAGGTGCTTTTGAAGGCGAGTTTAATAACGGCATACGATGACCGCATTGCAGACATTTCGCGGATTTTGCGTTTGCCGGCACCTTGGCTGCATTGATATTGTAACGCTTCTCACAATTGGGGCAGGTAACGTTCATGATAGAATGTTATGATAGATTTTAGGGTAATAGGTTTAGAAGCCGGTAATTGAAAACTCAGGTGGAATGGCGAATCAGTTACTATAAAGATTATCGCATAAAATTCGGATGGTTTCAAATTTTTCGTGTTAGCTAATTGAATTTGGAATAGCGATATCACATCGCCGGCCGGTGAAACTGCTTTAAATAGTTATCCCACTCTATGGGCAGCAGCTGTTTTTTGGCGTTGTTACACTCCTTGCAGCATGGGACGATGTTTCCTTTGGTGCTTTTACCACCGCGGGAAATCGGTACGATATGATCCATCGTCAGGCTTTTGGGCGGAAAGCAACGGTCGCAATAGTGGCAGATCCCTTTTGCCAGGCGTCGTTTCCACCATTGAGACTCTCTTAGTTCACGAGCCTTGCGACGCTCGCGCTTCAGATCATCACCACTGAGATCATACGCGAATGGTTGGATGGTTGGTTTGCGTTTCATGGTTTAGGTAAATCCAGGCGATGCAGCCAGTTTAGTATTTCTTTTTGCAATATTTCGTAATAGACCTGCGACCCGCCGAGGCCGCTTCGCCCGAAGAAATAGTTTATTTCCAGCAACATGGGTGTTACCTCTTCACATTGGGTTGAAAAGATAACATCAAAGCCAGCTAGGTTGATTTTTGTTTTTTCACAAAAATATTTTACAAGTTCAACTCCAAGCTGCTGCAAATGGGGATCGGCGTCAGTATCGATAATTGCGCCCTTAGATACATTATCGTGAAACACATGGACATCATTTTGAATGCGCCAATATGTGAAAAACTGCTGTCCAATAATAACGACCCGAAGACTCCGATTTAGATTCGGAATGTATTCTTGAATTAAGAATCCCTTTTGTCCTGATTTCTCGAATGTCGCTGCCTTTACCAGAATATCTTTAAATGCATTGGTGGATTGAATCCAAAAAACCGTGTCCCCTTCACCGCCCCAATCAAATTTGAAGACAAACGGGAACGGGAATGGCACGATTTCGTGTGTCTCATCACATTGCGAAATTAAGGAGCCCACAGTTTCATATATTTCAGAAATTGGGTGGGCAACTCCGGTTCTTCGAAACAATCTTATTTGGCCCAGTTTCCCAGGATATTCAAATCTGGCGCTGTAGTTGGGAAATACATGCTTGCAGTTATTTTGCGCCAATTCGTAAAGAGAACGCCTGCATCCTTGAGGTAATATAACAGCGGCCGCATTTTTTACGGTTCTCAGGTCGTCAGGGCCGGGGTCTCGCCCGGCACAAATAATATTTTTTTGGCCTTCAAAAATAGGATGAAAAGATACGATCATATGCTTCAAGCTGTTTGATGTGACGCTCCCTAATGCACTCAGACAGTCACACATCCGCGAATCGGCTCACCTTCAAAGCTTATTCTGAGAGAGGTCACTTGGTTTTTGAAGATAATAAAAAATAATTTAATTAGCAAAAAAGGTTAGTCAACAAACAAACGTCTTTCAGCGGTTAAGCCAAAAGACGTTCACATGACGCTAATGATTGACCGGGCAGACGGTTGGTCAGACGATCCCCTCAATTGAGTCAAACTCAATTGTGTCTGTTGTCAGAACTTGACTCCGACGTAACATGTCGGAGGTATTCATGAAATGAACTAAAATATAGAGGTAAATCACGAAACCACGAAATTATGAAAACACGAAAAAAAACGAATACGAAACGTCCATTTTCGTTCTTTCCACATTTCGTGCTTTCGTGACTAAAGATTTGCCCGTATGCACAGGTTCAAAGCTATTAAATGTTGTGTTAGATAAGGCGCTACCTTGCGCTTCAGTTATTGCTTGAATCCATCACTCCCGATAAATTTCCTTCCAATGGCCGACTCCAAGACTTATTGATTTTTCGCATATCGTCTTGATTTCGCCGGTGGACGTGCTCAAATATTTTTCTTCACCGCAGGGGAGACTGTCGTCATCAGGTTTATCCAATCCGTCATTATCATCATCGTCGTCGGACTTTTGAAAGGCGGCATTAATTCGTAGTATGGCCGGCATCTGGAGTTTGCCTTCAAAAAGTAATCCGGAAGGTGGTTTGGTTATTTCCCTGGTGTCTTCGACGTATGTGACAAGATCATTTTCATTTAGTATTCCCCCGCTGGTCGTATCCAGCACGACTTCATCGAGATTGCCTCCGGTAAGTGCATCAACTTCCATAAACACTGAGTTGCCGCCGCCTCCTTTGCACCGAAAATTGTCTGGAATAAAGCCGATCACGATCAGTCTGCCCTCCCGCAGGAGAACGTCTGTATCCACTCGTTCTCTGTCTGACAGATCAAAATACCACCCGAGATGATTCGATTCTGTTGTCGACGGATCGGGATCTTGATCAGCTGTCACATCGGGTTCGGTTATCCATATTGGTTTCGTTTCATCCGGATTTTCCGGACTCAAGACTCTGACATTGATAACTTCGCCATTGGGGAGCGCGTAGGCGAAATCTTTTACGTTATGCTGCAGGAGAGTTGAGGTACCCGACAGATTGGAAAGCCCGGCGACCGAGCCATCCGCACCTCTAGTGAGGGTTCCGATATATTCGCTATCATCTTCATCATCTCCGTAATCCCATATGCCGTAAACCGTTTGGACACTGGCATCAACGAAATCGCCGTCACCTAAAAATTTTCCGGTTCCAAAGAAAACGATATATCCTTCCTCCTTCGGATGTGGGGTAACTTCGACCTTTGATGTAATCGGCTGAATGGCATTATCCGGTCCGGCTGCTGTAAACAGCGGCTTTGGTGTCGAGCCATCGGAAAAGGCCACATCCCAATCAGCAGCGTTTTCAGCGGTAAGATCAAATTTCCATATATTTCCCTTTAAATCCCCTACATAAACATAGTCAACGATGCGGTCAAAATCGACATCAACGGGTGTCGCACTCGACACCCCGTTATCCGGGCCGCCTCCGAGCTCGAATTTTTTTACCAAGAGATCGCCTGAAGGTTGTTTGGCCGGGTTCAGAATATACAACACGGCATTACCGTTGGGGCTGCCGTACCCATTGCCAAAAATTATAATCCACGGATTTTGATCGTCATAAGAGGGGACTATAACCGGTTTGCTGTATGAGAATCCCATATCGTCATCTGCGCTAACCGGAAATTCCCACAGAACTTTTTCGGCGACTTGGGTTGTGGTATCCATAGAGAAGGGATCGGTGATATCCAGAGCAAAATAGCCTTTGCCGCCTTTACCCAAACCACCGATTAGGATGGTCTTGTCGGATCCGCTCGGTAACGTCACCCCGGGTTGTACTGTTGGGGTGAGGTCGACGTAATAATGGTGATCGTAGTCAGGGCTTGTAAAAGCTGCAAGATTTTGGAATACAAGATTGGGGATATATGCGAAAAGTTCTTCACCTAAAATTGGAGCGTCAGTGTCATCACCGGGATCTTTGGCATTAAAGGCATGCAGCATACCGTCATTGGCACCCACATAAACCACATCATTCTCAAAAACAGGAGCTGAATGGACGATATCGCCAAGCTTTTGGCTGCGCTCTCTAAAACCGCTGATTTCCATTCCCTTGATATAATTGACTCTATTGATGGCCTCTTGTTCGGCCTCTGAGCCTTCAATTTCGTCCCACCCCAAATTCTTTTTCTGATCATTGGTCAGGTTGTCGTAGTCAAATACTTTGCCTTGCATTTCTATCGGATCATATGTCGCAATTCTTCGCGCATTCCAATTTTTTACCTGCAGCTGCGTGGCCGCAGACCACAAGGGATTTGCTGTGTCAAAAGATCCCTCATCGGCGTCAAACCCATAGGCTTTGACATCGCCGATCCATTCACGGTTTTCATCTTCGTAAATGTAGCTGCATTGATAAAGGACGATTTCCTCATTCAATACTTCATACAGCTGATTGCCGTTAATGGAGACCGGCGCTGCTGACCCAGAAAATCTTTCGGAGATGGATTTGGTAAGTTCGAGCAGTTTCTCGGTCAATTGCTGGGGATTGTCAGCGCTGTAAAATTCTCCCCTGCCGTTCAATGTGGCGTGCCACAGGTCATCGATGGTCTGTGGTTGTCTTTGCGGTATACTTGTTGGCCAGGGAACTGTATAGCTACCATTGTTGTAAATACTATTTAAATTGTAGTCATTGCGGTTTAAATTTCCGTCAACACCAAATGCCACACCATAGGTCAGCATGTGTTGATGGGTTGCCTCGTCGAAGCCATATGCGGGCACATAGTTTGATAATCCTGGATCATCCGGATCCCCGTTGTCCGGCCGCAGATCGTTTTCATAGTAATACATAGCCACATCCGCGAGCGTATCGGATAGTGCATCCGCCAGGGCATTGCGGTCGAAGTCGGTTACAGCGGAGGTTCCGTCGGCGTTGCCGACGTCTATGTAATCCTGGCCAGGATACGAATAATAGCCATCGGTCATGACGATCGTAAAGCATTGTTGGCAGGCGCCTCCTTTTTCCTCGGTGAAATATGGAGACAAATCACCTTCAGCATTGCCTCCTTCATGATGACTTAAGGTGATTGAATTGGTTTTCAAATACTGTCCGACATCGTTGAGACCTTCTCTTAAAGGAGTGCCGCCGTATGAATCGTAGGCATACAGTGATTGAAGAAGGGCGTCTTGCTCATTCCTTCTTTCCCCATCAATTTTTGCCTCCACCGGTTTGAGCGGAACGATGATCTCGCCATTAATGCCGAGAATTCCAATCCGGACGCCTTCCACGGATTTTATTACTTTGGCGATGGCGGCTTTGGCGACATATTCGCGCCGGCGGTGATAGGTGAACCAATTGGCAAAATTCTGCCGCTCATCATTGTAGGTTCTGGTTGATCTAATTTCAGGGGGAAGCTCTGACCCACTGACTTCTTCAATTTTGAGAACTTTTTGCTGCAGGCCAATTCCGTCGGTTTCGATCACCTTATAGTATTTGATATCTTGAACGTCGCCATCGATAACCACAAGGTAAGGAATGCCCGCAGACATGACGAAGTAATGCGCGTATTTGATGTCAAGGTCTTGTTCCGTATCAGCGTCTATTCTTAGTCTTACGGTGAAGGACGTTTCATCCAAGTCAAGCGCCGTCACGCCGGTTTTGGTCGGATGGGGGTTGGGATTTTCAGTATCGGCAGGTCCGAAACTTTGACCGGAGAAATCAAGCCAGGGCGCATAGTCTACAATTGGGTTGTAGTATATGACGTTGTCCCTATAGTGCTGAGATCTCCAATTTTTCCTGCTTTCCGCATCCATATACCAGCCTGATGTGGTATAGGCATTATCGCCGAGGTAGGGGAAGATGTAACAATAACCATGCTCGTCGTCATCACTGTCCGGACTGGGATAGCTTCCGTCATATGCGCCTTTGATTAGAATTTCAAATGTCATGCTGCCGGAGTCATCTAACAGCATCATGATATTGGCCGGAGGGGCTTTTACTAAAGCCAACATGGGCGTATCTGCGAGTTCAATTTCAGCACGTAACCGCTTGGCGTTAACAACTACTCCAAGAATCAAGGTGCTTAGAAAAAGAAAGAATAAAAAACGAGTTGGAACCCTCTTCCATCTTTCCGATGCCGATACATCATAGGTTATGTTGGTTGACATAATCCATTCTCTTCTATCGATGTCTGCTAATAGGCCTTTGTATAGCTGAATTTTATCATCGCCAAACCCCGGTCATCGCTCTGACCATAAATTGAGAATACATGCTTTGTGGGTTTGCTCATGTCCAGAGAACTTCCGGGCAGCACACCATTGTGAACGCTCATTAATTCCGCATGGGAGGAACATACGGAGGAGGCTTCCGGAACAGCATCACTGTCCTCACGCTCATCGTCGTTCAGATTCCAAAAACCAAATAGATTGCTGTCGCTGTCAACAGCTTCGGTTTCATTCATTAACCAGTCATGATCGTTCGTATCCACGCTAACTAGCTGCTCCATCCGATCAACGGTTTCGATGGCAGCGCCTTCAGCACAGTAAAAATTTTTTTGATAAAAATATTCGTTGCTGGCAATTTGTATTTCGGTATTGGCGGTCCTTGATGCTGAAATGCTAATAATGGTCAACAAGATAAGAATCATTACGGAAGCCATGATTAGCATGGCGCCGTCTTCATTTTTCACGATTGTAATCAAACGTTGCATGTTTCGAAAATCCTGTTCTTTATAATCCCGAATTGCGGCAAATAGTCCGAGTGGAATACGTTCGACTCACTGCGAGTTCCCGACCGGCGGCTTCTGTGACAGTCAATGAGACCTCAACTGTTCGTATGTCTGTTGGGATGCTTGTGGTGTCATCGTTGATGTCTAAATAGGTAAATTCTAAATCAGAAACATTTTCTATCAAAGGCTGCGAATTTCCTCCCCTTGTGATGCGCCTGAGAATACCATCCTCTAGTTTGAATGTAATGTCCTCCCTGTTGGCAATCGTTCCGTCCTCATCTTCATCATAAGAAAAGTGAAAACTTGATGTTGAAATATCATCTTTAATGCCAACTTCGGCTAATCGGAGAGGATTAAAGCCGGCCATGCGGATATTCTGGACCATGTAGTCAATTCCAGTGCGAGTCGCCTGTTGAACGCCGGCCGCAACATTTTGGGTCGTATATGATTGGCTGAGGCTGGAAAAAACACCAATCATTGCGGTCACGATCACCGATGCCAGTGCCAATCCTACGATTATTTCCGCCATCGTAAATCCCTCAGTTGAGCTCCAAAGATTAGCCAGAATTTTTCTTGGTTTTGAATGCATAAATCCTTTAGGCATCATTTCCCATATCCTCTGGTGGTGGTTTCCAAAACTACGCTGCGGTTTTGACCGCGTCGCTTCCATCGTACTCTGACTTCAATGGATTTCATTGTTGAACTCAGCGTTGTAACCTCACAGTCCCGTTTATAGATTTTATGCAAAACTTCCGGCTCAATGTCATCACTGCACGCATCCTCTAAATCAGTTAACGGAAGCGCTTTGAGGTGTTCAACCTTTTCGCGCGCGAGCATCGATGCTTGAGTCATAATATTACTCGTGGTATTATTTTTTGTTGTGGCAATAACCAGTGTACTCACCCCCAAAAATCCTATCGCAAAAATTGCCATTGCCATCAGGACTTCGACCATCGAAAATCCGGATTCATTTTTGAACGTTATAAGATGACATCGGGGTGTTATCATAGTTCTTCTCGCATTTAGTTTTTTATGGTTTCCACAGTAACACGCCCATATTGGGTTATTTTAACCCTCTTTTCGGCTCCCTTAGAATTTACTAGATAGGCAGAGCCGTTTAGAGCGGTGCCTCTTCCCTTGAAACGGGTTTTTGTTCCCGATGAAGCAAAACTAGTTTTGGCGAGGTCGAAGGAAATCCCGGCAGGCAGCTGGCGATTTCTGACAGAGCGCTCTCCCGAATTACGATTCCAATCTTGATTCGCATCCACAAATATCTGATAGCCGGTTGCGCTAAATATCACTGATACCGTATTATTCTGTTGGATTGCTTTAAGTTTTGCCAATTCAAGATCACCCTTCGCGTTTTCGGCGGCGTACCTTAATTTTGATGCATTGCGCCATTTTATTACGTTGGGCGTTGCAACAGCAGAGACGAAGGTGATTAAAAAAATCACAATCAGAGCTTCCAGAAGCGTGAATGCGGATTTATTTCGAATCGATGTCATTTGTGTTGGCCGTTTTGCTGCGTAGTAATTAAAAAAAAGACCCCCTCAAAAAAGTGTTAGCGTCCTGCAGGGGGTTTTGATTTCTGATTTTTTAGGGATAGCAATTTTCATATTGAATTGCCGGAAGACAAGGCATACGCAGTTGTAATGCCAGCCCAATTTACTATAAGTTTATGGTAATACAATGAATGTGTCAACACACCCCATTATAATATATTGATATTATTATAATAACTGATTAAAGCCTTGATTTCATCTTGCTTCGAAAATCAAATATTTTTACGATTCCGAAAAATCTAGTACATTCTACTCTGGAAAAATAGCGTATCTTGAAATAGAGTGTGTTACTAAGGTCATACCCCCGTGCATGTATCTCCATATCGGAATGCCGCAAAAACCGTACCAAACTGCGAATTTAGTAGTTTACTATAATATTTCAATGAGTTATGGTAATATTTTAGTATAGCTAATCTTTAGAATGTGGACAATAAACAGCGCTATTTTGTGAATAAAATGTGTTAAAGGGGGTTAATTACGGCCGGGTGTCTGCCGGTTTCTTGTTCTGTCATCGCATTTATGATAAACAACCTCTTTAAATGGGGAGAACCATGCTTTCGGGAATTCAGGAAATCTTAGTTTTAGTCATCATAATGCTGGCCATTTTTTTTGTTCCGCGGATGTTGAACAGGAGGGAGGAATCTACGCCGGAGACACCGGCAATTGCGATTTCCGGAAAGAAGCGCTTGGCCATTGTAGCATCGATCCTATGGCCGGCCTTAATGGCGGTATATTTTCAACCCTGGAAAAATAACCTGGTTATGTTTCTTTACGTTGGGCCAGGCCCCGTTTTATTCATATGGCTTGTATACTGGGTTTTTGTGGGATTTCGGAGAGGTGAAAGGTGATTTGATACTCGATTCGAGTTCCCAATTTTTATGCATTTCCTTTCAACCCAATTTCCTCGGCGACGTCACGCATACCCATGATGGTATCGGAGATCAATTCTGAAAGCTCCACACCCAGCATTTCAGCCCCTTTTTCAATAATAGATCGATCCACTCCGGCCGCGAATCGTTTTTCCTTCCATTTTTTTTTGACCGATTTGGCTTTTAAATCCAGGACACTTTTTGAAGGCCGCACCAGGGCAGAGGTTACCACTAACCCGGTCAGTTCGTCTATGGCGTATAGCACTTTTTCCATCTCGGATTCCGGCTTCACATCCGTGCAAATTCCCCAACCGTGACTTACAACGGCCCGGATGAATTCTTCGGGCCAGTTGTTTTCCCGTAATATTTCTTCGGTTTTTTTGCAATGTTGATCCGGAAATTGTTCGTAGTCCAGATCATGGATCAAGCCGACGATCCCCCATTTTGCTTCATCTTCCCCGCGCTTGCGAGCCATAAAGCGCATGACACCTTCCACGGCCAGGGCATGTTTGATCAGACTTTCATTTTTATTATACGTTTTTAATAGTTCTAGAGCTTCCTCGCGGCTTGGTTCCTTTTGGCTCATTTGACATCCTCCTTATTGGGCAGCAGTGTGGATTAAGAAAATCAACTAACTAACTGTAAATAAATGAAAAATCGCGACAGATGATATAGTATTCATCGTTTATTGTCAAGACATGAAACGATGTTCACATCTGATTTTTATCTTGATCCCGATAGCGTGGCCGGTTATTGTCACACATCAATTATGTTTTCCTCAGTTATACCCCAATGAAGGTTATACAATGAGATCTTGAGTAATGCTGAAATCAAATCCTGCCAATCCCTCTCTCACCGGGCTATATGTGCGCAATTTTAGCGCCAATGTTGCGGGAAATCTTGTTCTCGTGATGCTGAACGTATTTACTCCGCTTGAATTTTTTAAAGAATGGCAAAATTTCCTCAGGCAGGGCGGTTGGATATTGCTCGTTTCCTTAGTTCCAATGGTTTTTATCTCTGCCGGACTTATACAATTTTTGATCCAACGACCCATTTCCGGGCTTCTAAAACAGGTTCACTTTGGAGAAGCAATAGAAAAAAACCTGATTTTACGTGCAAAGCGCAGGCTTTTGAATTTGCCGTTAAGCCTGGCAATTTCCAATCTGATATTGTGGATATCTGTCACCGTGTTGTTTACTCCAGTTCTTCATTTCCTGAGGCAATTTGAGACAATTATTGGCGTTTATCTTTTTTTCAGAACCATTGTCATCGGGTTGCTTGCTGCATTTATCTCTTTCTTTTTGGTCGACGACTACACTAGAAAAAATTTAGTACCTTTATTTTTTCCGGAAGGGCGTTTGGCCAGCACGCCAGGTACCATTCGGATTTCCATTTTAAGGCGGATTCGTGTTTTGTACGCAGTCGGTACCGGTGCTCCCGTTCTCATTTTGGTAGGCACCCTCGGTTTGCTTTTGTGGGAAATGGAAGATTCGCTCGTTTCTGCTGTTGAATTTGGTAAAGAGATTTTTGTTTTCATTATTGTCCTGTATGTTATTTTCGTGATCATTGCGGTTAGTTTTAACTATCTCGTTGGAAAATCCATTTTACGACCGATCCAGGACATGATGGAACTTGTGAAAAAAATACGGGAGGGCAATCTACGTCAGAAAGTTCGTGTCGTATCCAATGATGAATTAGGTATTCTTGGCGACGGCTTGAACGAAATGACCCATGGGCTTATGGAACGGGAGCGCTTGCAGCAATCACTCAACCTGGCCAGAGAAGTCCAACAAGCGCTTTTACCTCGCGGAAACCCAAATACGAGCGGATTAGATATTGCCGCACAAACTGTCTATTGTGATGAAACCGGCGGAGATTATTACGATTTTATTAACACTGAGGAATCGGGGAGGAACGAACTCAACGTAATCGTGGGCGATGTTTCCGGTCATGGCATCGCAGCGGCGTTATTAATGGCTACCGGCCGGGCTTTATTGCGACAGAGAACCATATTGCCGGGCAGCATCAGTACGATTGTAACGGATGTAAATCGCCAGCTTTGTAGGGATTTCGAAGAACCCGGCGGTTTTATGACGCTGTTTTATTTGATGGTGGACCCATATGGGAAAAGCCTCAAGTGGGTGCGAGCTGGACATGATCCAGCCTTTTTTTATGATGCGGTAAACGATTCATTTGAAGATCTGCGTGGCAAGGGGATGGCGCTTGGCGTCGATGAACATCATAAATATACGGAATATTCCAGACACGGTCTTGCCGCCGGACAAATTATTGTACTCGGTACCGATGGCATCTGGGAAACCTACAATTCAACCGGTGAAATGTACGGGAAAAATCATCTGTCGAGGATTATTCGCAAATACTGCGATCTGGATGCAAAAGGCATCCTAACGGCTTGTCTATATAACCTGGAAAAATTTAGAAACGGTCAAGCGCCTGAAGACGATATCACCTTGATAGTAATAAAAATTAAAGGCGATGGACTATAGAAGCGAACTCACTGTATACATACAATTTTAATTTAAGGAGGCATTATGGGTAAAAAGGGTCGCGGGGTAGATAATTTAAGCGAATTTGCAAAGGAATTCATCAAGCAGGCTGGAAAAAAAGCGTTAGCTTTATATGGGAAAGGTAAGGCAAATGTTAAATTCGACCAGGGAATGGTCACCCAGGCGGATCTGCAGCTGACGGATTTTTTTCAGGAGCAGCTCAACCAAAATTTTCCGGAACATCAACTCTTCATATTTGATCAGATCAATGAAAACTATTCCCATGATGATAAGAGGTATCTCTGGATATTTGATCCCATTGAGGGAGTCGCCAATTATCAGGCCGGCATTCCCATTTGGGGCATGTCTATAGCACTTCTTGATAATTTTTGGCCAATTTTGGGTCTGTTTTTCATGCCGGCAACGGGAGATCTTTTTCATGCCGTCGCTGGAAAAGAAGCGTTTCTTGGGAAAAAGAAAATCCAGATTGCGGGAGGTGAGTCCATTAACGATGAGAGTCTTCTCTTCACTTTTTCCCGATTTCATCAGTATTATCGGTCGACTTTTCCAGGCAAGATCCGAAATTTGGGGTGTACTTCGGCTCACATTTGTTACGTTGCTATGGGGCGGGCCGAAGGCGTCATTATTGCAAACGAATCCTTTCAAGGATTGGCGGCAGCGCGCGTTATCATTGAGGCAGCCGGGGGCAAATTCTGTAAAATTGACGGCAGCGAATTTTATCTCAATGAATACCTGGACGGGCAACGCATCGAAGATCATCTGCTGGTTGCTGCA
>JASFJP010000019.1:0-17314 GCA_050121225.1 Desulfobacterales bacterium | reverse complement strand
GCCAGTGGCGCGACGAGACCCTTCAGGGTCGCTTCGATTTTTTTAACAGCATCAACTTTAACCGCCGACACCTGGACATGACAGCTCAAATCGCCGACCGGATCAAAGATCGGCTCCATGAAACACCCGAGGAAAATGTTGCCTTGATTCGCAAAGCCGCCGGAGAGGTGCTTGGCTCAATGGCTCCCAAAGATGAGGCGGAGTATCTGAAACATCAACTGCTTTCATTAGCATATGATGCGGACATAGTGCTGGATCTGCACTGCGATGATCGGGCAGTGATGCATATTTATCTGGGCACTCCCCTGTGGCCGGGGGCAGCAGACCTGTCTGCCCGGCTGGGTGTTGAGGTGACGCTACTGGCGGAGGATTCCGGTGTTACGCCATTTGACGAGGCTTGCAGCCGGATCTGGTGGCAGCTGGCAGAAAAATTTCCAGATCACCCCATACCGTCAGCCTGCCTGTCTGCGACTGTAGAGCTACGGGGTAGGGCCGATGTCTCCTATCAGTACGGAGCGCAGGATGCCGCTAACATCTTTCTATTTTTACAAGGAAGAGGATTTATTCAGGGAGAAGCACCCGAACTTCCCCCTTTGCGAAACGGGGCAACCCCCCTGAGGGGGGTCGAGCACATAAAGGCCCCGGTGCCTGGAGTGGTGGTATTCTTAAAGCAGCCCGGCGACCGCATCAATAAAGGTGACGTAATTGCGGAAATCGTTAATCCATTAGAAACTGGTTTAGAAAATCGGATAACTAAAATTCAAAGCGGTATCGCGGGCATACTTTTTTCAATTAACACGGATTGTTATGCCAGGCCTGGACGTATATTGGCCAAGATCGCAGGAAAGAAACCTCTCAAAGAAAAGGGGGAGAATTTGCTAACATCTTAATTGAGCAATAAATTCTCAATTAAATGGAAGGTCAACTTCCTCGTGGGTGTAAGTAGGCATGCCAATGATGTTCAGCTCTTTTGAATCCCCACACAATAAAAAACGTCAATACAAGGTAAAACAGCCCTGCGGTGATAAACGATTCAAACGGGACAAAGTTTCTGGCGTTGACAATTTTGGCGGCACCGAATAAATCGACAATGGTGATGACGCCCGCCAGTGCGCTGCCGTGCAACATGAAGATTACTTCATTGCCGTAGGCAGGCAGAGCACGCCGGAAGGTACTGGGCAATATAATGCGCCGGTATATCATGGCGTTGGACATGCCGCACGCCTTGGCGGCCTCGATTTCACCAAAGGCGGTCTGTTCAATCGTGCCGCGCAGGATCTCCGCCGTATAGGCGGCGGTATTGAGTGCAAAAGCAAGCAGCGCACATGCGTAGGCTTGCTTGAAGATTGCCCACAGGAAACTCTCATGCACGGCCTCAAACTGCCCCATGCCGTGGTAAATCATAAACATTTGCACCAGCAGCGGAGTGCCCCGGAAAAAATAGATGTAGGCTTTAGGCACAATGCTTACCCATCTATTTTTTGATGTCGCCGCCAGGGCAATGGGTAAAGCCAGGCACAGCCCCAAAGCCAGCGAGGAAATAACCAAAAGGATCGTGACCCAGAGTCCCTGAAAATACAGGGGCAGATTATCTATGATGACTTCGAAATCCATAATTTTCGTATGCGTTCACATGTTCGGCGTTCCCCATTTTTGTGGTTCTGGGTTCCCCGTTCAGGGTTAAAGTCTATCTTTTCTGAACTTTGAAACCAGAGCTCATAACCTCTGAACCCGGAACGGTTACGCCTAAACTAAGACCTGCGCACGCCGACACTATAACGCCGATCCATCCATCTGACGCCCACATCCGAGACGCCGGTAATAATCAGAAACAAAAATGCAACGACGCAGTAAAATGTAAATGGTTTTCTGGTAGACCCGCCTGCTAAACCGGCATTGTAGACCATATCCTGCAGGCCGATGACGGAAACTAATGCAGTGGTTTTTGTCAGTACCAACCAGTTATTTCCGAAACCCGGTAGGGCATGTCGTACCATGGCGGGGAACGTAATGCGTAAAAAAACCTGTATCGGTGTCATGCCAAACGCGTAGCCGGCCTCAATTTCACCCCGGGATACGGCCAAAATACCGCCACGAAAGGACTCTGTCATATAGGCACCGAAAATAAAACCGATCGTGAGGACACCCGCCACAAATGGACTCACATCGATATACTCAAAGCCCAGTTTTTCGCCGATATTATTCACCAGAATCTGGCCGCCAAAAAAGATAAGGGTCATCAGGACCAAATCGGGTATACCCCGGATTACCGTCGTGTAGATGCCTGCCACACTCTGGGCAATGCGGGATCTGGACAGCTTGGCAAGAGCTCCGATCATTCCGAGCACAACCGAGATAAAAAGCGACAGCAATGCCACTTCGACGGTGAGCAGCATTCCTTTCAGGATAAGCGGGATATAGTCTAATACATATGACATTTCTTATTCACCATAAGCACCACAGATGGAAACGCTAGTCTTGAGCAGAAGCGTCGTAATTAAACCACTTGATGGCCATTTTTTTTATGGTTTCATCTTTTATCGCTTCTTCGATCGCCCGGGAAAACATATCAGCCAGATCCTGATCCTTCTTTCTGACGGCCACCCCGACACCCCCTCCGAAAGGCCCGCCGGTCATGTGGGGGCCGACGATTTTATAATCCTTGCCCTGTTCAGATTCAATCAACGGCAGCCAATAGGCAAAATCTCCTATCACCGAGTCTAGGCGTCCCTGGTATAGATCAAGATCAATGGTGTGCTGAAAGTCATAAATGCGAATTTCAGCATGGTCGCCCATATATTGATCCGCGAATTTTGCATGGGTCGTGGCGACTTGGACACCGATTATTTTGCCTTTGAATGCCTTGAAGATGGCATCCAGCGCAGCTTGTTCAGTGGGACTGATATCATCTAGTGTCAATTGCTTTAAATCTGAACGGAAGTTGGCAAGGGGGTGGTCTTTGCGCACCACAAATACATTTGGCGTCCCGGCATAATTGCGTGAGAAATTTACCAACTTCTTACGATCTTCCGTGATCGACATAGCGGCCATGATAGCATCATATTTGCCGGCATTCAGTCCTTTAATGATTCCACGCCACTTTTGGGGAATGATCTCGCAGGTAGCATTCATACGCGTGCAAAGTTCTTTTGCCAGTTCGATTTCGAATCCCACAAGATTGCCCGAGGCGTCAATATCATTCCAGGGGGGGTAAGCACCTTCAGTCGCAATTTTGATCTTCTCCCAATCACCTGCTACTGGTTGGGCGACGACAATTATGGATATAAACGTAACAAGCAGCAGTGTTATCAGGTTTTTCATTTTGAGTCCCGCCTTGCTTCTCCGGTATCTTGTCGACTGGGTAAAAGCCATTCTTTCAAACAAAAGGTTCTAAAAAAGGTAAAAAATTCTCGCTATTTCAAATTGCCGGCGATAAATTGCTGGAAGCGTTCTGACTCCGGATTATTAAACACCTGCTCTGGAACACCATCTTCCACTACCAGCCCTTCATCTAAAAACATTACCCGGCTGGATACTTCACGAGCAAACCCCATTTCATGAGTGACAACCAGCATGGTGCGTCCTTCCTCCGCCAAACTCTGCATGACTCTGAGTACTTCACCCACCAGTTCCGGATCAAGGGCCGAGGTCGGCTCATCGAACATCAGCATATCAGGCTCCATGGCCAGCGCTCGTGCTATTGCTGCCCGCTGCTGCTGACCTCCCGACAGTTGTGCCGGATAGTAGTTTCTACGCTCATGCATTCCCACCCGCTGCAAAATTTTCTCCGCCTTTTCCTTGGCTTCCGGTTTGGGAATTTTTAATACATGGATGGGGGCCTCCATAACATTCTGTAAAACGGTCATATGCGCCCACAGATTGAATTGTTGAAAAACCATTGCCAATTTGGATCGGATCCGCTCCACCTGCTTGCGATCCGCGGCAACGCGTTCTCCCGCGCGGTGTTCACGCATTTTGATAAGCTCGCCGCGAACATAAACTTTTCCCGCGGTTGGTGTTTCTAAAAGATTGATGCATCGCAGCAACGTGCTCTTGCCGGAACCACTGCTCCCCAAGATTGATATTACGTCTTGTTCGTGCGCTTCTAAGGAAATGCCCCTCAAGACCTCTATGTTACCAAAGCGTTTATAGATGTCTTCGACTCTAAGTGCGGGTGCGGATTCAGCCATATTCTTCATATCCTTCCCGTCTGCCGCGTCTGTGCTCGCGATCGGCGGCGGGCGTTTGCGGGTTAGGTTTTATGATATTCATATTTCTCCCGCCCATGGTAGGGTAGGAGGGCGAAATCCAAGTAAGGTTAATATTGAAGTGGGTCGTTAAAGAGTTTGCTTAATAGCGAAGTGAAAAAATTATCTAAGGATCTTTAATAAAAATGCAAATAGAATGCAAGCGTTTTTTTTCTGCCAGATCTGAGTGAAATCACGAAAGGCCTCGCATAGAAAGTCTGTGTGTCAGGATTGACTCAGATCACCTGTTTATTGGCAGTCACCATGTGTGTCAGATATTTCTCCCAATTCATGCACGGTCTGGTGAACAAAGTAAACATCTTCTGCCTTTATAGCTATTCTTTTTTGTTGACACCGGTCCACCTAAATGAGTATCTCATAGGCACGTGTTTCATAGGTTCCCGTCGGATATTCTGAACATCTATCAATTTAGTTGATTCTATACAAGTGACATTGAACGAAATTGGGCCTATGACCGATTCATCTCATCTCCTTCAGATTGACGAACTCAAGACCTATTTCCACACCTTTGAGGGAACCGCCAAAGCCGTGGATGATGTAACTTTCTCCCTTGACAGAGGGGAAGTTCTCGGCGTTGTCGGAGAGTCCGGTTGCGGGAAAAGTGTTACCGCCCAGTCCGTCATGCGTCTTATCCCGGAACCACCCGGCAAGATCGTCCATGGCCAAATTCTCTTTGACGGGACCGACATTGTCAAACTCACCATGGAACAGATGCGATCGATTCGTGGTAATCGGATCTCCATGATATTTCAAGAGCCTATGACGTCTTTGAATCCGGTTTATACCATCGGTAATCAAATTTCTGAAATGTTCGTGCTGCATGAAAAGCGCTCCAGGCGCGAAAGCTGGAATCTCTCGATTGAAATGCTGCAAAAGGTTCAAATACCCGCACCTGAAAAAAGGGTTCATGAGTACCCGCATCAGCTGTCGGGAGGTATGCGGCAACGTGCCATGATTGCCATGGCACTTGCCTGTAATCCGGAAATACTAATTGCCGATGAACCTACGACAGCATTGGACGTCACCATTCAGGCCCAAATCCTTGATCTTATGATGCAGCTCAAAGCGGATTATGAAACTGCTATCATGATGATTACCCACGATCTGGGAGTCATCGCTGAAATCGCTCAACGGGTGGTTGTTATGTATGCCGGCAAAGTGGTGGAGGAGGGATTGACAGAGGCTATCTTTGAAGATCCTAAGCATCCTTATACCCAGGGGCTATTAAAATCGATTCCGAAACTGGGTGCCCGATCAAAACACGGACGTGATCGGTTAAGAGAAATATCCGGCATTGTTCCCAGTCTGTACAAATTGCCGCCCGGATGCAGTTTTTTCCCGCGGTGCCCGGAGGCCATTGGTGTTTGCAAAGAAAAATCCCCCGAAATGGTTGACACCGGCGGGGGGCACCGGGTGAGGTGCTGGCTATACTAAATTTAGGAGATCTTCCATTTGGAGCAATTGCTCAAAGTCGACAATCTTGAAGTGCATTTCCCGATCAAGAAAGGGCTCTTGGCACGCACCGTGGGTTATGTATATGCCGTTGACGGCGTTTCGTTGACATTAGACAAAGGTGAAACCCTTGGTTTAGTCGGGGAGAGCGGATGCGGCAAAACCACCACCGGTTTGGCCATCCTACAACTCATTGAATCCACTGGTGGAACCGTGGTATTTGAGGGAGAGGACCTCACCACAGCCGGTAAATCCAAACTGCAATCGCTTAAAAAACAGATTCAAATGATCTTTCAGGATCCATACTCATCGCTCAACCCCCGGATGACCGTGAATCAGATCCTCAGCGATCCCATGGAGATTCACGGCATGTATAAGGGAGGTGAACGCGGTGAACGTCTTGCTTACCTGCTGGAAAAGGTGGGACTAACACCGGAACAGGGACGGCGTTACCCCCATGAGTTCAGCGGTGGCCAACGCCAGCGAATCGGCATAGCCCGAGCCCTGGCGTTGAATCCGCGTCTAATCATTGGTGATGAGCCGGTCTCTGCCCTGGATGTCTCTATTCAGGCCCAGATCATTAACCTGCTCGTTGATCTTCAGGGGGAGTTTGACCTTTCCTATATTATTATTGCCCACGATCTCGCCGTAGTCGAACACATCTGCGATCGCATCGCGGTCATGTATCTGGGTAAAATTGTCGAAATGGCCTCTTACAAAGACTTATATACCAATGCAAAACATCCGTATACTCAGGCCCTGCTCTCTGCCATACCTGTCCCGGATCCAAAAACCAGCAAGCAGCGGATGATTCTCAAAGGAGATGTACCGAGCCCGATTAATCCGCCCTCAGGTTGTCATTTCCACCCCCGTTGTCCCCAACGCATGGACGTATGCAATAAGGATGAGCCCGGGATTAAGGATCTCGGAGACGAGCACCACGTGGCCTGTTATTTATACTGAAGATTTCGCACGGTCGGAATGATATCAACTCAAAAAAGAAAAGGAGGAACAAAATGAGAAAGTTATTATGTTTTCTTTTAATGGCCGCCCTTCTGGGTATGGCCGGTCAGGCTATGGCAGAGTCATCTCTCATTGTGGCTCAAGATTATCCACCAAGAATGATGAACCCCCACGGCGATGATTCTGACGCAGGACTTTCATACTTCTCAAATTTTTTCGACGGACTGCTGCAGCGCAAAGGATCTGAAGGCACTCTCGTACCGGCCCTCGCCTTAAAATGGGAGCACCCGGATCTTCTGACCTGGAGATTCTATCTCAGGAAAGGAGTGAAATTTCATAACGGAAATGATTTCAATGCCGCGGATGTTAAATTTACTTTTGAACGACTCAGCGATCCGGATGTTTCCGAGTTCACAAACACCGGTAAACAGATCGATTCGGTTACCATCGTTGACGATTACACCGTAGACATCAAAACCAAACAGCCGATTCCATGGTTTGCCAACAACATGCACCAAATCTTCATTATGGACAAAGAATCCACCGAGTCCAGAGACCCGGGTGACGTCATGGTGAAGGCCATCGGCACCGGGGCCTATAAATTTGTGGAATGGGTCAAAGGATCCTATATCCGGATGGAAGCCAATGCCGACTACTGGGAAGGTGCACCGCCCATCAATAAAGTGGAGATTCGACCCATTACGGAATCATCAACCCGTTTTGCCGCCCTGGTCTCAGGGCAGGTGGATATTGTTACCGGCGTTCCCGTAGAACTTTTTGACAAGGTCAAACAAAATCCGAAACTTCAGGTGGTAAGCCGGCCGGCGCGACGGTCGATTTTTCTCGGGATCGGCAACAAACCGGGGTCACCGACCGCCGATATTCGGGTCCGCAAGGCCATGTACATGGCGATTAATGAGGATGAGATCATCGCCAAGATCATGAGGGGCCACGCCACCCCTGCGGCCCAGGTTCCTGATCCGCCGACCATCGGTTACAATCCTGAAATAAAACGGCTACCCTATGATCCCGAAATGGCTAAGACGCTTTTAAAGGAAGCCGGATATGAGAATGGCTTTGATATTACCCTGACCGGTCCCAATGATCGTTACGTGCAGGATGCCAAGATCGCCGAAGCGGTGGCCCGCTATCTTGCCAAGGTCGGAATTCGGGTGAAATTGGACGTCAAACCCAAATCCGTCTTTTTTCCGGAAGTCACCAAAGGCATACTCGATTTTTATCTGATCGGTTGGTTTGACGGCACGTTTGATATGGGACGAACCTATTTTAAGCTGGTGCACACACGGGACGAAGAAAAGGGATTCGGCGTCTTCAACGGTGCCGCGTTCAGCAATCCTGAAATCGATAAACTCCTGGAATCCACAGCCGATATCGTGGATCCTGAGGAGCGCAAGAAGACCTTGCAAAAACTCAATAAAATGGCCATGGATAACATCGCCTGGATTCCTTTACATTACCAGGAAGACCTCTATGCGATCCAGCAGGGCAAGGGTATTAAATTTCAGCCCCGTCCGGATCGTTGGATGGTGTACAAGGAAATCTCGAAGTAATTTTTCTTCGGACAGGATCTACAGGATGAACAGGATTTTTTTCGATTTTCCGGAAACCGGGTATATAAATTATCCGATTTAATCCTGTAAATCCTGCCCGCCCAATGGAATCTTTTTATCCCATTCCATCGGGGTCTATTTAAAAGATTAGGCACTTTCTTTCATGGTTACCTATATCGCCAAAAGATTGATCCAGGGTATTGTCGTTATTCTAGCTGCCTCCATATTTTGTTTTGCTATTTTTCAGTACATGGGGGATCCCGCGCTGAACATGGTGGGACAATACGCCGGGTTCCAGGAAATTGAGGACATGCGTAAAAGCCTGGGTCTGGACAAACCCGTATATGTTCAATACGGACGATTCCTCTGGAATGCTGTCCATGGAAATTTTGGTAAATCCTATGTGACCCGGGTTCCGGCACTGGGTCTCATTTTAGAACGGTTTCCGGCCACCTTTGAACTGGTCATCGTGGCCGTCAGCATGGCTTTTTTTATGGGCGTGGCGCTGGGTGTGGTGGTGGCCCTGAAGCCCTACGCCATGAGAAACCGCATCATCATGGCGGGATCACTGGGTGGTATTTCCATCCCAACCTTTCTCATGGGCATCTTACTGATCATGGTCTTTTCAGTCTATCTCGGCATCTTGCCGGCCTTTGGACGGGGGGAAACCGCACAGGTGGGCTTTTGGCGCACCGGATTTCTCACCGTCAGCGGCATCAAGCATCTCATTCTTCCGGCCCTCACACTGGCGATGTACCAACTGGCCGTCCTGCTGCGTCTAACCCGGGCCGGCATGCGAGAGGTGCTTACCGAAGAGTATATCAAAACTGCATGGGCTAAAGGATTGCCACCGCGAAAGGTTATTTTTAAACACGCGTTGCGCAACGTCCTGATACCGGTCGTTACAATTACCGGCCTCCAATTTGGTGAACTTATTGCGTTTTCGATTGTCACTGAAACGATTTTCCAGTGGCCGGGAATGGGCAATCTTCTGCTTGCTTCGATCTGGGAGTCAGATCAACCGGTGATCGTCACCTATATTATGCTGGCCGCTCTGATCATTATCACGGCCAATATCGTGGTGGATATTCTTTACGCGGTAATTAATCCGAAGATCCGTTATGACTAAAAAACGCATCCAATCCAGAATGCTTTACAATTATCTCCATGATCCTTCCGCCATAGCAGGAAGCTTGATCCTGGTGATAGCAGTATCGGCCGCCGTGCTGGCCCCCTGGATCACACCCCAAAATCCCTATAATCTGGCAGAGGTAAGTCTGGAATATTTTTTGACGCCGCCGATCTGGATGAAAGACGGTCAGGCCCCTTTCATCCTTGGGACAGACGATCAGGGACGCTGTATCTTCAGCACCATCATTTACGGCTGCCGAACGTCACTCATCGTAGGATTCAGTGTCGTCTTGATCACCGGGACCTTCGGTGTCATGATGGGCCTGCTTACCGGTTATTACGGCGGGAAATTGGATGCCTTGATCATGCGAATGGCGGACACCATATATGCTTTTTCAACCACCCTGCTTGCTTTAATGTTTTTGGGTATTTTCGGAAAGGGCAGTGTGTTACTCGTCATCCTTGCTATTTGTATTGCCGGTTGGGTCAGGTATGCCCGCACCATGCGAGGCAGTGTTTTGGAAATCAAGCAGGAAGCCTACATCATGGCTGCCAAAGCGACCGGTGCCGGCGATTTTAGACTCCTCGTCCGGCATCTTCTTCCGAATGCCATCCCCCCTATTTTTGTCATTGTCGCCGTAGACCTGGCGGTTGTCATCATGATCGAAGCGACGCTTAGCTTTTTAGGTGTAGGAGTTCCGCTCACCGAACCCTCTCTCGGCATGATGGTGGCCATCGGAAAAAACTACGTCTATGCGGGTATGTGGTGGATGATCGTCTTTCCGGGCGCCGCCTTGATTTTTCTGGTGGTGGGCATTAATCTTTTTGCCGACTGGCTGAGAGAAGAACTCAATCCCAAGATCGAAAGATAGGTGTAGGGTTGGTTCAAACAACTTCTGAAAAAGATTGCGGCTGCCCCACAGATTAGGAATGCAGGTAAAACCGCTCCCACGACGATTATGAATACCGACGAATCCGCTGTTCGAATTTTGAACTATTTCAGAAGGAACGCAGCCGCCTCTATTCCTTACTGTATGCAATTCTCTGCGTCAGATCCAGGAGACCATGTTGTCATTGTCGGCGGAACCCACGGAAATGAGCCGGCGGGTGTAAAAGCCATCGTTCAGTTGCACCGTGCCATTCAAAACGGTGAGATCGATCTTATCTGCGGTAAAATCAGTTTCCTGCTTGGAAATCCAACTGCCTATAAAAGAGATCGACGCTACATGGTAAAAGATCTCAACCGTGCATTCTCTGAAGATGATACGTCGACCTTGGAGGGGAAAAGGGCTCAAGAGATAAAGCAGTTCTTCAAGCAAAATCCGGATATCTGTTCGCTGGCAGATCTGCATTCGGTCAGTATTGGAGACTTTAAGATACTGGTTTACAATATAGAAAATTCCCGGAACACTGCACTTGCCCTGAGCGTCAGTTCGATTCACTTGCATTTTGCCTATCACCCCAAGCACATGCCGGGCACTCTGATCCAGGAGGCAAGCCAAAATAGCATCAACGCATTCATTGTAGAATGTGGCAATCATCATTCAACCCAAGGGGTCGATACAGCTCTTCAGCATATCTGCCGCCTGCTTTCCCATCACAACCTCATTAAAAAGAACGCTAAGTCCAAGGCAACCCCTTCATCTAAGATCATCCAATTCGAGACTATCCAGGCCATAAGACCCCACTCAGGTTTTACATTTCTTGTCGAAAATATAAAAACCGGAACCAAGCTAAAAAAAGGCCAAATCTTTGCTGTCGATGATCATGGTGATCATATTGCCCCTCAAGACTGCTATGTCATGGTTCCCTCGAAGGTAGTCAAATCTACGGATTATGATGCCGGTTTTTTGTGCAAATTGAATACAAGGCATTATATTTGACATAAGCATCTTATTTTACTATATTTCTTTTAGGTAGAACAAAACGCGTTTGAATTTACCTTTATCACCTTTATCTGGGCCAGCCGGAAAATAGGGACAAATTAATCATATCTGATGATAGACGAAATTATACATAATCCAGCATTAACCAAATATCTCACCAGCTTTGCGTCAGATCAAATACTCTTTCTCGAAGGTGATGATTCTCAGGATCTCTACATCTTGGTTTCCGGCCAAGTGGACATTTTCAAGGGAGAAAAGAAAATACGAGAGATATCCGAGAAGGGAGATTTATTTGGTGAGCTGTCCTTTTTCCTGGGAGAAAAAAGGACGGCGTCCGTAAAAGCAAAAGATGATGTTGAGGTAATTCGGATTCCCAGGGGGGAAATCGAGCGGTTTCTTCGCGAATACCCCGGTGCGGCTCAGGAGATAACCCGGAATTTGGCACATTGGCTGGCTGAGACAAGCCAGATAGCTTACGGTCTCAAAGAGTTTTGCGATCAGCTTCCGGATGCCGTAGTTCTGACCGATAAACAAGGTAGAGTTCTCGCGTGGAATTCCGCGGCTGAAAACCTATATGGCAGGGACTGGCATCAAATGCACCAAACACAAGTTGATGAGATGTACGATGATCCCAAAGGCTACAAAGAATTCCTTGACGAAGTTCAATCCAAGTATTCAGTCAAAGAAAAAGTTTTTCAGATACACCACCCTTCAAAAGGGACCCGGTTTGTCTCGACAAGCACGACCATCCTTTATGATGGGCACCACAACTTTCAGGGGGTTCTTTCATTAGGAAGGGATGTGACAACAGTCAAAAGCCTGGAACGAAAATATAAGCGAATTAGCTACTGGCTTGCGGTTTCGTTCCTTATGGTTGGTCTTTTAACGGCAGTTGTTTTAATCGGCTACCCTTACTTTTCTGAAGGCTACCGCACAATGAATTCAGAGCACAAGGGTCTGAGAAACCAATTGGCCAAAGATTATTACCTGCTCAACTCATTGTTAGGTGATCACCTGGGAGATAATGACAGGCAAACCACGAGTCAAATAATGAAGCACTTTTTCCATATTCAGAAGGATGCGTCGCTTCCCTATACCGGCTTGATTTTGCTTGATACCAATAAGAACGTTATTGATGCCTATTCTATTAAGGTGAATTTAGATACTGCCGACATGATCGGCAGTAGTTATACAGCCATAGATTTCCAAGGCAGTAAAAATTCACTTCACAAAGTGCTCACCCTCTATCGTTCTGATAAAAACTATCCCATGGGTAAAAAAGGTGTGGAGATTGCATTTGAGTTGTACGAAAAAGATCAGATTTTAGGTTGGTTGATCTTTCAAATGGATCCGGATTTTCTGAGCAAGACCCATGGTATCGATGCGGAAGGTTTAAAACAATTTCAGTTTGAAAAGCCCTAACCTATGGATACCATTATAGAGTCAACATCTCGCCCGTATGACGTTTCTCGCAGCGATGAAGGCTCCATGACCCTCCACTTCAAGGGCAGGATGGATGCTTCTAACACCGCAAGGATGATTGAAGGCGTTAAGTCGTTATTCGCAAATCAGCTCCCGACTTCACTCACTGTTGATCTCGGCAAAGTAACCTACCTCGATGATTTTGGGGCGCTTGTATTAATCGAGTTAAAAGAGTTGATGACCAGAGGTAACGTCACGTTTCGTCTTGAAAACCCCGGTGATAACGTTAAAGATGTTCTTTCTATTCTTAAGTTCAATACCTTGGGGACCCGCGTTTCGCATACGAGAAAACGCTCCTCCAATATGTTTACACGCCTGGGTGAGGGTGTCTTTGGTCATCTTTCCGATCTAAACTTTATTTTTTCGTTTATAGGATCTGTGTGTCTCTCATTTCTTTATGTTTGTTTACATCCCAAATCTCTGAGAACGGACGACACTCTCTCCTCGATGGAAAAAACGGGAGTTGATGCTTTACCCATTGTGGGACTGATCAGCTTTTTGTTGGGACTGATCATGGCTTTTATGTCTTCGGTTCAGCTGCGACAGTTCGGGGCCAACATCTATGTTGCTTCCCTGGTAAGCCTGGCAATGGTTCGGGAACTGGGACCTATAATGACTGCCATCATCGTTGCCGGGAGATCGGGTTCGGCCTTTGCCGCCGAAATAGGAACCATGAAGATTTCCGAAGAAGTTGATGCCCTTTACACAATGGGGTTTGATCCAACACGCTTTTTAGTCGTCCCCAAGATTGTGGCTTCGATTATCGTGGTTCCCATTTTAACTCTTTTCTCGGACCTGCTCGCTATTGTTGGGGGTCTTGTAGTTGGGGTGCTCATGCTTGACCTGACGGTAAATGCCTATATCTCGCAAACATTGAAAACCCTCACTCTTTTTGATGTCTTTTGGGGATTATTGAAAAGCGGTGTCTTTGCATTTCTAATTGCTTTGGTGGGGTGTCTCAGAGGATTCCAAGTGAGGGGAGGGGCTGCGGCTGTTGGGCAGGCGACAACTTCTGCCGTAGTTAGCAGCATATTTTTAATAATACTCACGGATTCGATTTTTGCGATTATACTGCGTTACTGGTCATAAGATTTCACATATCGCATTTGAGTCAAGATCCGTGATATTAGAAGAAACCATGAAATCGCACGAATAGAATTTGTCCGTTGTAGTCATTTTGTAAGGATCATGTTTTAATCCGTGGTCATTCGTGTCTTTTCGTGGTTAATCTCTTTTCAAAAGACTAAAATCCACCAGCCGGGAGAAACAATTGATGACACGCAACACCGTCATCCAGGTAAAAGATTTGGTTGCAAAATATGGTGATGACATCATTCTTGATCGTATTTCTTTCGATGTTTATGAAGGTGAAATATTCGCTGTTTTAGGCGGCAGCGGCAGCGGCAAAAGCACCTTGCTGAAACATCTCATCGGCCTTTTGCCACCCCACTCCGGGCAGGTAATCATTGATGGAAATGACATTTCCAACAGCGACGAAAAGAGATTCCAACAGACGTTGAGGAAAATTGGCGTTTTGTATCAGAGTGCGGCACTTTTCGGTTCCATGACCTTGGCCGAAAACGTGGCTTTACCGATAGTTGAATATACGGATTTAGATCAAAAATCCGTCGAAAATTTGGTCAAATTGAAACTCAATCTAGTTCATCTGGATGGCTATGAAAATCATCTGCCTTCCGAGATCAGCGGAGGGATGAAAAAACGGGCGGGATTGGCAAGGGCGATGGCGCTGAATCCAAAAATTTTATTTTTTGATGAGCCCTCCGCCGGCTTGGATCCAGTCACCTCAGCCGAACTTGACAACCTAATTATCAGCCTCAACAAAAACTTGGGAACAACTATGGTTATCGTTACTCATGAACTCCAAAGCATCTTTGCCGTAGCGCATAGAGTTATCATGCTGCATAAAAGCAACCGCGGTGTTATCGCGGCCGGTGATCCCAACTATCTCAGGGATCACAGTCAGAATCCGTTTGTGAAACAGTTTTTTAACCGTACGGCAGGAGACAACTAGTTTCCATCCGAAAATATTCGAAAGGATGGGCTGCAATGGCTTCACCAAGAACTAAATTCGCTGTTGGACTATTTATGGCGAGTGGAATGATATTCGCCGTTTTAATTACCATTTGGTTGGGCATGTCCCGGTTTTTAGAAAAAGGCCAGTACTACGTGACCTATTTTAATGAATCCGTCCAGGGTCTGGATATCGATTCCCCCGTGAAATACCGGGGGGTGTTTGTCGGTCGCGTTGACAACATCGGGGTTGCGCCCGATTCCAAGCTAATCAAAGTCGTGTTGAAAATCGAATCCGGTCAAACCCTTGACAGCGGCATCGTAGCTCAACTGAAATCAGTCGGGATTACGGGAAGCATGTTTGTCGAATTGGATCAAAAAAAAGAGGATGAAGCCGATCAATCACCCTCCCTTAGCTTTCCTTCGGAATATCCAATTGTTGCGTCAAAACCTTCCGAAATCGGCGAACTCATTTCCGGTATCAACGAGGTTATAGATCAGGTCAAATCACTTGATCTTCAAAAAATATCCAAAAATATCAAACTCACCCTGCAAAATATTAATCAAAAGGTGACGGAGGCCAATGTCAAAGGCATTTCCAACAGCATGGAATCAGCTCTTGCGCGGGTGGAGCATATATTAGATGATCAGCGCTGGGACACTATACTCACCTCTGTGGAGAAAGCGACTCAATCCGTAAATTCTTTACTACGAAATGCCGACAGGACTTTTAACCGAGCGGAAGATACTATTTTGCGGGTGGAAGGAATCGTCGCGGACAAGGGGGAGACTGTTAAAACGGCCATCGATCAATTCAATCAGGCGATGACCAATGCCAACATTTTTTTGCAAAAGGGATCTACCCTCGTCGATGGTACAGATGAATCTGTGTCCCATCTGATGCATTCCTTGGTGATTGTTGCCCACAATCTTGAAAAGGCCAGTGAGAACCTGAACCAGATTATGGACACTCTGGCAGATCAACCATCCCAGTTGCTTTTTGGAGAGCCGCCGGTACCGCGCAATGTCGAGACAGATATCTACGATAGATAAATGGAGATGTTAAATGATACACAATAAGCGAGCGCTGACATGGATGCTATGTTTTATTCTCCTTTGCGGCGGCTGTCTGGAGCTTAAGCAACCAAAGAATAAAGTCGAGTATTATACCCTTGAGTATGATCCTCCCGCTGCGGGTAATCGTCAATCCCTGCCCTTTGTTATAAAAGTAGAAAAATTTACCGTATCTCCCGTTTATAATACGAACCGAATCATTTACCGGGATACATCATTCAAAAGAGAAGCTTATGTGTATTACAAGTGGCGGGCAAATCCGGGCGATTTTGTGACCCACTTTTTAAAGCGCGATATGCAACAATCCGGTTTGTTTGACGCCGTTGTATCCCGCGAGAGCAAATTTGCCTCTTCCTATATGCTGGAAGGCACTGTGGATGAATTTTTTGAATTTGACACAGAAAATCATTGGGATGCGGTTTTATCCGTCAGCGTTGCCCTGATCGCAGAGAATGAAACGGATGTTAGCCAGGCTGTTCTTTTCCAAAAGCCCTATCGCAATAGGAAGCCCTGCCGCCAAAAACATCCACGGGCATTAGCCGAGGCAATGAGCCTGGCCATGTCTGAGGTGTCTGAGGCCATTATCATGGATATTTATGAGTTTCTAAAGGACCGACAGAAATGAGAAGTGTGTCTCATCCCCGATATGAATGCCGACGAAATGGAAACCGAAATCCCCGACCCCTCAATTCATTTCCAATCGGAAATGATCTATTATGGTGTTCTCTCGCCGATTTTTGGAATTCCCACCACCGCGCCTATGACCGCGTTCACTCCGTCTTCAATACTCATTCTTGCGGTGTTAATTGTTAAATCATAGTTTTTGGGATCTGATATGTCGGCATTGAAGGATTGTCTTACAAACGCACGGCGTTTTGATTCTCTTCCGATGACGCGTTGTTTGGCTTTTTCAATCGTCACGCCATACCTCCGGGCAACATTTTGAATTCTCAGCTCTAAGGGTGCCACGACGCGGATGCTGAATCTTTCGTTCGGTGGAAGAATGAAATTGGCGCCTCGGCCTACAATGACGGCCCGGCCGTGTTTTCCAATCGTACTAATAATTTTTAATAGGTGCTCCAGGTATATCCCGGGATAGATATAGTGCTCTTTGATAAGGGAGGAAATAAAATCTTGGATACCTGAAAGCCTTTCTTTCTCGAGGGTATCAATAACGCTGGCGCGAATCTGTGCGCTTTTCGCTATGCCCTCAACGATGTCCCGATTAAAATAATCAAATCCCAGACGCTTGGCGGTCACCTCAGCCAAACTGCTGCCGCCGCTTCCCGGCTCCATACTGACCGTTAAAACTGAAATGCGGACCTCGCCTTTTGTATCTTCCTTCGCGTCCGCGGTTTCCCATCTTTTGATTTGTTCTTTAACAAATTCACCAATAACTAGTTTTTTTGTGCTCATAACGCTCTGCTGATTAATCTTTAGTGGTAACGTCGTAAGC
>JASFJP010000018.1:0-17625 GCA_050121225.1 Desulfobacterales bacterium | reverse complement strand
ACCATGTATCCATAGTTGGGTTATTGATTATCGCGATGATCTTCGGGCCGGTATCTGCCACTGGGCAAGAACCAACAGGCTGGCAGATGCTCGAGAACGGTGGCTTTATCGTGCTGATCCGGCATGCCCTGGCCCCTGGTGGTGGAGACCCGCCGAATTTTAACTTAGACGATTGCAAAACGCAACGGAATTTGTCTGATGCAGGGCGCCGGCAGGCTCAAGTTCTGGGCGATGAATTTCGTAGCCGACAGATACCGATTGAGAAAGTTTATTCCAGCCAGTGGTGCCGGTGCAAAGAAACGGCTCAGTTGGCTTTTGGCACCTACGAAGAGCTCCCTGCGCTGAACTCCTTCTTTGCTTCTCCTAATCATGAAGGCCGTCAAACTGAGACTATTAGAGATTTCTTGCTGCATCGGCCTGCGCACCGGGGAAATCTGATACTGGTAACTCATCAAGTGAATATCACAGCACTGACGAATGTGTTCCCATCCCAGGGCGAAATCATTATCGCTACCCTAAAAAATGATACGGGCCTTGAGTTAGAAGCTCGAATCAGAGTAAATACCATGCAAACGCCTTGACATTCAGCTGTTGAGGGTGCGGATATCTCAGAAAGAAAAGGGCCCTGCTCCACAGACAAGCTCTTCCCATTCATGTAATATTTCGGGCGCAAGAAGCAGCTGATTAAACTGCGACGTCGCCTTTTTTTTGTTTGTCTTAAAAAGGATCAAGACCTTCTCTGGCAGTCATCATTTTTGATAGGTTGGCGTACTCTTTGCTGTCGTATTCTACCAAACACAGAATGTCATAGTTGGTTTGCTGCAAACTGCACTTTATCGTCGTATTACCGGTTTCCCAGAGTGAGTAATATTTCACGTGCCCCAGACTCAAGGCCAGCCCCCGTTTAACACTGGCATTCTTATAAAAATTGTTACTCCATACCGTTTTTTCATCTTTGGGCTGGCCATATTTTTTTTCTAATGCGGCTTTGAATTGATTGTAAGTTCTAATGAAATGATTGGAATTCAAATAGTTGTCTTTGAGCTTGTAGGACGCTCCGACCAGTTTATCGTCAGCAAAGGTGAAGTATAGGTCAACGTTTCTTTCCAGAATTTCTATCGTATATCTCAACTTATCAGTATTTTGTTCCACAGGCTTTAAATCCTCTGTAGCCAAAACTTCCGCTCGAGTCATCCCCCAGCGAGCGTGTCTGAAATCAGAGTCTGCACCCCAACAAATTCCGCCCCCGGCAACCAAGCATAAAACTAGATTTATAGCAATTGATTTTAAATACATGATGTAACCTCACTTGGATAGATGGTTGAATGAATAATTTGACGTTTGTCCCCAGCTTCAAAAACAAAGCTGAGCCTTTGGGGGGAGGCTGGATGGGTTCAAATGTTGGATAGCTTTTTCACTATCGATGTTAATTTATTTCATGTACTAATTTTATACCTTTTGTCAATAAAAAAGATATCTACAAGCGATAAAAATCACAATAAAAGGAATGCTCATGTTGAGGCTCCGAAAAATCGTACAGATAACCAAAGGGCACAACCCCAAGGTATGCGGTCGCGCCAGGTTTGCACGAAAATACGGGCCATAGCGTGTGCATCGGCTTTTGGTGCTGAACGGATAACCATTCGCATTCATACCAACAGGCATTCAGTTCTCCCCAAACACGAGTACATTAAGCGGATAATACCCAGAGTGGCATTTGAAAACATTTTTAAAAGGTCATTCAATTTCAATCTTATTGACTTCAAAAAAATTGCTATGCTACAAGATCGAATCTTCTGTTTTAGTAAATATCCGGGTCCAGAGGGCTCGGCTTTGGTCCACCCCGGAGGGGTGATATGATGGATAACTTTTACCAACAGTTTTCAGGTGTCAGGTTTCGGTATTTACTGACACCTGAAATCTGAAACCAGCAACAGATTTGATCAATGGCACAGCCGATCATCTCTGACCTGGCCCCAAAGACCAGGATTTCTAAATTGAATTGAAAAAGGGGGCAAATGCTGATGCTAAACATCTTAAACCAATTTTTCAGCAAAACCGCAGCTGAAGGCCCGTATGATGGAAATCAGAAAACAGATCACGACGTGCACGTTGCGACATGTGCACTCTTCCTTGAGATGGCCCGCATCGACGAAGAGTTCACCAAATCGGAGATGGACATGATTCTTTCTATCATGAGAGAAAAATACGGTTTATCCCAGAAACATGCAGACGCCCTGGTCGCAGAAGCCGACAAGGAGCTCGAGGAAAGCGTCGACCTCTGGAAGTTTGCCAGGTTGATCAACGAAAATTATTCAACAGACGAAAAAATCGAGATCATCGAAACCCTGTGGCAGATGGTCTATGTTGACGGTAAAATGGACCAGTACGAACGCTACCTGATGAACAAACTAAAAAACCTACTGCGTCTGTCACACGACCAACTGATTGCTGCAAAACTTAAGATTCTCAACTCGGCAAATAAAACTCAAAATGGGCATAACCAACAAAAAATGCAAAATAAATAGGTGGTCGAGCCCCTTTCAAAAACTTTAGGAGGTGGTATGACCTTTGATGAATACCTCAGAAGTATCGACAATGTCCACCCCTCTCCCCAACTTTCCGAGACCCTTAGGTCACTTTGGTGGGATAAAAAGGGGAACTGGAACAAAGCGCACTCAATCGCCCAAGAAATTCCTACTGTCCAGGGCAGCGCCGTTCATGCCTATCTGCACCGTGAGGAAGGGGTTATATGGAATGCGGATTACTGGTACTCCCGTGCAGGCAGAGAGAGACCCAAGATCCCAATTGAAGAAGAATGGAAGGTCCTGGTAGAAGAAATGCTTGGCTCACCGTAAGGTCCTGGAAATGTATAACTTCCAGAACTAATCAAATGTCGGCGACCCAACACATGAAAATGGGGATGCGTGAGGGTTTGAGTGGTGTCTATTGACAGCTCGTAAAATTCAAGGGATTATTAAAATGTCGTCACGAATTTACAAACACATCAGGAGTATCACACCTATGGTGAATATCGCCAATTTTCGTCTGCTTGGAATCATTTGCGCACTCTTAATCGCGTCCGGCTGTGCTTCACTGTCGCACAAAAACCGACTTGATCAGTTCGGCGAGACATCCAAAGCCTACGGACAGATGGTTTTTTGGTCACAATACGAGGAAGCAAATGCCTTTCGAAACCCTGGCCTGGCTGAAAAAGATATAGATTATTTTGAACGGCTGAAGGATTTTAAAGTGACAGCCTACAATGTCAAAAGCATGCATCCCTCTGACGACAGGAAACAAATTCGTCAAGTTGTGGTGATCAGTTATTACCGTGTTAACGAAGTTGTCGTGAGGACCTTGCGTGATCAACAGCTTTGGATTTATGACGACATTGATGAAAAGTGGTATCTAGAAGGCGAATTGCCGAATTTTCAATAAGTTAACGCAGCCTGCAAAATGTAGTGGTTCTGAAGGAGCCTGTCAGTGAAACTTAACCCCACTCATTTGACGTTTAGTTACCCGTTATAAAACATTACGTGGTTATCCTAAAAGCTCAAGTAAGTGACGTCGGCGTTGACGGTAACTCGCCTGGCGGGTTACCGTCAACGCCTATTCCAAGGTACGTCACTTGGGCTTTTCAGATAACCAAAAAACATTATTATTCATTAAAATCAGAATGATATGAATGAGCTATTGAAATTAGACCAATTTTATGTTTTTATAAAATGACAGAGGACTGAGGTTCCACAAAAATAACAAAAAAACTATCTGAGAAGGAGTCGTATCATGCATCCTATCCGAAAAAAAGCTCGACCAGTGTGCGTTCTCATGACAGTTCTGATGCTGCTGATTTCAATTCCTTATCAATCCGCATTGGCTGCCCTAGTTGAAACGGAAACGATGCTAAATTGGAGCCAAGCGCAGGGCGCTCGGGACTATGTAAAAAGCTTTCTGGCGCGTGAGGATGCCAAAGCCGCTATGATTGCTCAGGGTGTTGATCCTTTGGAGGCAATGGCTCGCATAGACAGTCTCACGGATTCCGAGTTCATTCAGATCGCAGATCAAATTGAGCAACTTCCTGCCGGTGGTGACGCTCTGGCGGTTATCATTGCCGTATTAATCATCGTTATACTGGTATTGGTGATCATCAAGCTAATAAAGTAAAGTAAAATTGGCTTTAATTTGGGCAACAGGCTGTTGAAGAGTAGTGTAATATTATTGAATAAATTCAAGGGCCTGGCGCCCAAATCATTTTATAAGTGCATTAATTGGAAATTATAATTTATTTCTATTAAGACTGCAATTGTCGCAATGTGTTTTGGATTTTTACAGGGATTAAGGTAAATGTATTCATCAGATTCAAAGAAAGCGGCCCAACAATTTGTCAGAGAATCTTTAGATCAAATCTTAGCGGGTACCTATGAAATACCAGCGTTGGAAGAAATGATATCTATCCTTGAAAATAATTATGGATATACCTTTGATGACTATAAAACCAAACGCGATATAAGACGCTTACATTTGGACTGGGACGATATTCAGGTTGAAGATGAAGTAGATCGCCAAATGCGTCTTTATGAAAATGAGCTGCGTGTCAATTTAAAAGTAGCGGCTTTAAACACGACTGAGGAAATAGAGAATTTAATAAAAAGTTTGATGTTGACCATCACAGAGTGGAAGATTAAAAACCTCTAAATCTATTCATATTCTCAATTCTATCATCTACAAAAAACGTTATCCTAAACTAGCCCATCAGATTTCAGATATCGGTAATATCTTTTATATACTATTTATTAGCGCTGTTCTCAAAAAAATTCGGTGAATTTCGTTTCACTGCCGGGATGGATTGGGTGAAAAGAACTCTCAAGTTTATTCCCCAATTACCGATATACTCCCATGAGGGAGTGTTTTCACATGCGTCTCATGCAGCCTAAATCTTCAATCCAAAAAATTATAGTTGAGATGCCCAGTAAGGTATATCGGACCAACCATTTCAAATTATACATAGCCTTAAGGTAAAATGCGAATTGGCCCTTTGAATCGTAGATGTTAAAACTATCGTAGCGAATCAAAATTGCAAAACGCTGCATTGGGATTAGCAAGGATTTATGTCGTCTGTATAGAGGGAGGTAAGGTGTCTCTTATAAATGAAATAGTCAGAGAATTCGTTATCATCTCTTCATTTTGGCTTTTTGTCATCTTGTTCCTGCTAATTTCAATTTAAGCTGATAACATCTCTGATTAACCTTCATCCGAGAAGTTTACTCTCCAACGTTGCAACTATGGGGTATATTTCATGGTCAACTGGCAGCCCCGCGTCAAAGACGGAGGCCGCGAATGATATCAACACATACGTTCATCACTACCAACCTGATTGTCATCAATCCATTTTAAAAATGTATCACTCGCCATATAATTTTTGAACTGATTCATCGGCCGGCATCGCGTCGTCCCCATAAGTAGCTACCGAATTAACATCCAGCCAGGGTATAGATACGAATCCAAAAAAAATAGCAATAAAAGCGGCAAAGATCAGTGCAGCCGCAGGTATAAACAATTTCATTACCTTCGCCATAATGGGTCCTTTTAAAACAGCTATAAATTAAAGTTCGTGGTTATCCTAAAAGCTCAAGTAAGTGACGTCGGCGTTGACGGTAACCCGCCTGGCGGACGTGTGAAACTCGCTCATAAGGGAGCGTAACTGCAAACAGGGCCTCAAGATCAATAAGACAGTGAGGCGTACACACACGTTGTGCATTAGTGTAACGGTGTCATACTGTTTGCTGTAACGCTCCCTAATAACCTCAGACAGTCCCCCATCCACCAGGCGGGTTACCGTCAACGCCTATTTTAAGAAACGTCACTTGGGCTTTGTAGATAACCAAATTAAAGTTTTCAAGTTAACCATTGTCAAATAAAGTAAAGAAAAGTAAAAAAAAAGCCATCTGCATGACAGATGGCTGAAAAAGATGATATGAAAAGTGTGATTTTACTTCCGTTATTCTATACTAATCATTTCTTTATTTGCTTCAAATGTTTTGGATCCGATCCCTTGCACGTTCATTAAATCTTGCGGGCTTTTAAAGGGACCGTTTTTTTCGCGATACTCGACAATTTTGGCTGCATATTTCGCACCGACACCTTTCAACTGCGAAAGTTCATCTGCAGAGGCGGTATTAATATTAACCTTTACAGGCTCAGCGGCGCCAGCGAAAATTGCGAAAAAGAAAGCAACAGAGACAACGACAAGCATTGAAACAACAAGTTTACGATCCATAATTCTTTCCTCCTTTCAAATTAGAGTTTAGTAAATCGCACCCGCTATCCCAATGCTCTTACACCAAAATGTATCAAATATCTTTTAGTAGAAAAGAAGACATTTGTCAAGAAAAAAATGCTGTTTATATAGTTATTTTTGACTAGTGAAAAATGAATGCTACTATGTAAGTTAACTGCTAGTCAAGCCTGTAAAATACTGTCAAGTCAAGTCAAATATTGGTAGATTATCGGTGAGCTCGATTACTATTGGAAGGGCTGGTCCCGTTGTCGTCTGATAAACAGGAATTCTCTTAATTAATTGCCTCACTTTCGGGTCAAGCATGCCGGGCTGCTAACTAATATTCCCAAGAATTTCATTCCCCGGCGGGATGTACTTATCGTTAAACGCCTGAGGTCAGATGGAACGGTTGCCATCGGTGAAACCAACATCCTTGAATTTAGAAACACGCCCGGTGCATCCGCAAGGTCCTCCACGAGAAACGGGCTTAAATTTCGCAAAATTCATGGGATTCTTTCCGGTTGCTGAATCTCTTGACTTTTAATGAATTATTTTGATAACTTATTATTATACGTACGTCTTCTCATAACCAGCTCTTATAAATTGAAATCGATGACGGAAAGCCATTCCAGATACATATACTGCCCCAAATACAAGGGAAAGCCGCAAAAGCAGATTGACATTTGCAGAAACGGTAAGTGGAGAAAGGGCTGTAAGCCATATTCAAACTACCGTCAGCCGGAGCTACCGTTTACGTTTCCAAAAGGCATCTGAGCGCCGCATGAGGCTGAATAATAAAAAAAGGGGACGGATTTATGAAAGACCTGATTGAAGAAATAGTGAAAGCACTAGTTGATAACCCTGAGGAAGTGAAGGTTACTGAAGTTGAAGGACGACACACGACGGTATTAGAGCTTAGAGTTATCAAGAGTGATATGGGCAAAGTGATCGGCAAACAGGGAAGAACAGCCCAGGCGATCCGGACAATCTTAAGCGCGGCATCCGGAAAAACTGGTAAACGATACGTCCTCGAAATTGTCGAGTAATCAATGCAAATCAAGAAGGGCTTTGCAGCATGATCGCGATGGCAGATCAATGCCGATTTCCATTTGTCAGAAAAAGATTACCGAAGAACACCATTGTTATTTGGCATGAAACTTAAAGACCCAGATCTAATGGATTTTTTTAAGTGGTTTGAAGTTGCTTTAAACCAAGCTCCCCGGGTTGATAAAAGGCAAAAAATGAGAATGCGCAGAAAGATACGAGACGAAATCTATCTGCTATTAACATGGGAAAAACCGACCCCCTCCGGCATCATGAGCCGATGGGAGGAAAGACTTGCCGATGTGTTCAAGGTTTTGAATTATGGAGGAAAAGATGATCTACTGAAGCTGTTGATCAAAAAGATCGGCCAATAGTAAGCGTGATTTACGAGATTTGGATGCACACTGAATAAAAGCAATGGTCAATGAAAGGGGTTAAGGATTAACCTTTCTGACGTTCTCTCGCCTTCGCTCTGCAAAAACTCCTGAAGCCGCCTAATATGGTTGTTTTCTTCTGAAATTATCCGATCTAATGTCTCCAACGTGCCTACATCTTCGATAAACGGTACGAGAACCTCATAAAAGATCACGGTATCTTTTTCAAATTCGATAAAAACTGAGATGAGCTCGTTAGTGCTCTTTAATTTGGAAAAATCCACGTCTTTATGAGAAAAACTCTTTTCGCCCAGAAGATCGTTAAAAAGCTCACGGCTCATCTCCTCCACAAAAAGATTGACACCTGTCGATTCAATGGTGTCTTTAAGGCTGGCAAACCAGTCCGCGTGCTTGATCTCCTCATCAGCCATCCATTCCAGTAAAGTGGTAAGTTCCGATTCGTTAATCTCTTCCATAGCACGACGGTAAACGCTTTCACCGTTTTTCTCTATCTGAATAGCCAAATCCAGTATTTCATTAACAGAAAACAAGGCCGCTCCCTCTTTTTATGGTTGTCGATTCACAGGTATTTAATAGCAGCCGAAAACCGAGTTCGCAAGCTTTAAAAGAGGCAACAGTCTCCCTTTTTGTTTGACACAGGTTGCCTCTCTCTTTATATTGCACCGCAAATAACATTGATTTCTAAACCGATGACCCGGAAATGATCTATAAGCACCCCTATCCTTCAAAGTGGCGACGGTATCAGGCTAAACTCCACAAAGCTGAAAAACGAAGGCGGTTTCTGAAGAAACTGCCTTCACTGCTGACCATCTCGGGGGTTTCCTGCGCGGTTCTGGTACTTCTTATTTTCATCGGTTTCTGGGTCTCGAACCTTTTGAGCCAGCTACCCCAAACAGCGCCACAACTGCAAAAAAAAATTGAAACGCATCCTACCACGCCTTCTGAAAATGATTTGAAAAAACAAATTAGTACGCGCCCTGCCACGTCTTTCAGGAAAGATCTGAAAAAGCAAATTAATACGCGCCCTACCAAGCCTTCCAAAAAAGATTTGAAAGTTTATTTAGGCAATGTTGTCAAAGACTCCGCCCGTCTCACAGATCAGTTTATCCTGCAAAATAACGGCAAGCGTTTTTTCATCCGAACAACCATCCATGCAAAACTTCAAGAGTACATTGGACGCATGCTTAAACGTTCACGAACAGTGCAATCAGCGGTTGTGGTTCTCAATCCTCATGACGGTCGGATAAAAGCGATGGTCAATTATAATGCAGATGGAAATTCGGACAATCTATGTCTCAAAGCGAATTTCCCTGCCGCCAGCCTCTTCAAAATTGTTTCGGCCTCCGCAGCGCTTGAAAGCGCTGGTTATACCCCAGATAAACCGCTTTTTTTCCAGGGGAACAAACACACCCTTTACAAATATCAATTAAAAACCCAAAAGGGGCGTTACACCACCCAAACCAAATTTAGAAGAGCATTTGCATCATCGAATAATTCCGTTTTCGGCAAAATCGGCATCTATGATCTCGGGCAGAATGTTTTGGTCAAATATGCAGACAAGTTTTATTTCAACCGGCGAATCCCCTTTGAATTCCCATTAGCCGCGAGCCGAATCGATGTCCCCGCAGATGAGTTTGGGCTGGCTGAAATTGCCTCCGGGTTTAATAAAAGGACCCTGATATCGCCTCTGCATGCGGCCCTTCTATCTTCAGTGGCGGCGAATAACGGTTCCATGCCGATGCCATGGTTGGTAGAATCCGTCCGCAACGAATCAAATGAGATCCTCTATCAGGCTCGCCAACGCGTCTTGGAGACGACTGTAAACCAAAAGACCGCAGCGGATTTAAAGATTCTTATGGAAGATGCCGTGAAATACGGAACGAGTCGCAAATCACTTCGCAAGCTGCGCAGAAAAGAAAAATTTAAGAATGTCGATCTAGGCTCGAAAACCGGCACCATCAACGATTCTACGGATCGATATAAGTATGACTGGCTGACAGCCTTTGCTCTATCGGCCGCTGACGACCGCGATATTTGTGTCGGTGTTTTGGCCGTTCATGGGAAAATACTCGGGACACGCGCCAACGAAATGGCCCGGGCAATTATCAATTACTATTTCTCCTCCAAAAATGCTTAGAATATATTATGTGCGCAGTAAATTTGAATCGGGAGATGCAGGTATGAAATATGCAGTGGTTTTGATCTCAATTCTTTTACCCATGGTGGCATTTGCCGAAACCGTGACGCAAACCAAACAGCTGGAGTTGTCTTCCGCAGGCATCGAGGTGTTGACGATTCGCTGTGGGGCGGGATTTTTGAATATCCAAAGCTCCGATCCCAGCGAAAAGATCAACGTCAAAGCAGACATTCAAATTGAAATCGGCCAAATCGAAAATATCCAGGAATTTATTAATGAACATGTCCTCCTTAGTTTGAAAAAAATTGGCACGATCGCCATTCTGCAAAGTAAAATCAAGGCCCAACCAAGAAAAGCCGTCGAGGCACGGATCAATGTAACGATTTTGCTGCCGCGGTCGGTACAGGTCAGCATTATTGATGGTTCGGGCCCAATCCGTGTAAGTAATCTTTCAGCCAACGTAAAAATTGATGACGGATCCGGATCGATTAGCATTGAAAACATTGACGGTAACTTAAAAATTGATGACGGATCCGGCAAAATACGTATTGAAGATATCCGAGGTTCCATTGATATTAAAGACGGTTCAGGGAGTATTCAAGTCGACGGGGTAAAAGGAGATGTGCGCATAACGGATGGTTCCGGAGGCATACTAATTCAACATGTGGCCGGCAATGTCACTTTAGCAAATTATTCGGGCAACATCGATATAAGTGATATCACGAAAAACGTTTTTATTCGTCAGTCCGGTAGCGGTGAACTGGAAATTGACCGTGTCAAAGGCAAAATAACAACCCATGATTAGAGCGAATACCCCATCACCGTGCTGTTATTAAGATCTTTTCCCCGGCTGTCAGGCCGCTGACAACTTCAATTCTATCTTGTGTTACACGCTCTCCCAAACGCACATAACGCCGCAAGGTTCCATGTGCCGATGTCACCATCACGAAATCAAGCTGGCCGACCTGGGTCACAGCCGCAGACGGTATGAAAATTCGATCGATTTCGCCCACAGGAATCAACAACCTGCCAAACATTCCCGGGAAGAGACCGGAGCCTCCCGCCAGGCTGACTTTAACCCGAAAGGAGCGAGATCCGGAATCAGCTGATGGCACGACTTCGTCAACCAAAACGGTGTACTGCTTATCGACGGCATCCACCTCGGCGACCAGCTGTTGTCCTTTGGCCAGTTTTGATGCCACTGACTCGCGCACATTGGCTTCGAGCCTCAATGTCCCGGGATCATACATGCGCAATAACGGCTCACCCTGTCGGGCAGTGTCGCCGGGATCGGCATAGCGTTCCACGATGCGACCGGCGATCGGCGCGGTCAACGTGCTGTAACTGAGAGCTGTTCCGGCTTCGTCTTTCTGTCGCCGCAACCGAATGAGCTCCGCCCGCGCTGTGCTCAACGCGGTCTGAATTCGATCGAGTTCAGCTTTGGATACCGCGCCGGGATCGGTGCGATAGATGCGCTGAACCCGTTTGGATTCCTTCTCAAATTGCGCAAGTCTCGCTTCAGCAGCGACAACCGCCTGATGGGCCTGATCGACTCGCGCATTTAACTCACGCGCATCGAGCTTAACCAGTACATCATCTTCCTGCACCTCATCACCGGACCACACAGCGATAGATGAGATCGTAGCGGTAATAAGCGGCGAAAGCACTGTTTCGACCTTGGCCCGAATGGTTCCGGTAGCCTGCTCGATAAGAGGTTCCCGTGTGACCTCCACGGTAACGATCTTACCGGTATCCTCGATCGGCACAACGCCGCTGAAATCAACAGCGATCTTGCTCTCAAAAAACCCCGCCAAATATGCCATGACAGCACCCAGTAAGGCGATACAAGCAACAATGACGACTATTTTAATGGCAACTTTCACGCTTCGACATTCCTTTCCGGCGGTAGGCCATGTCCTGGTTTATTGCCGTAAACCAGGCTATAAAGCACCGGAATCACGAATAGAGTAAACATGGTCGACGCAGTAATTCCGAAAATAATGGCCCATGCCAATCCGCTGAAAATCGGGTCCAGGGTGATCACCAGATTACCGAGTAAGGTTGTTCCGGCAGTCAAAAAAATCGGGCGCATGCGCACAGCTCCGGCCTGTAGCAAAGCGGCATTCAGGGTTTTGCCTTCACGCAGAGCCATGTGAATAAATTCAACCAGTATAAGAGAGTTTCGAACCACAATACCTGCCAGGGCAATCATCCCGATCATGGCCGTAGCTGTAAACAGGATCGGATTGGGGAAACCGTCAATCAGGCGATCGCCCACTTGATTTAAAGACCAGAATCCCGGCATGATACCGATCATGGACAGCGGTATCGCCAACATAATAATTCCGGCGATGGCGGATAGCCCGGTTTGAATACGCAATATTAAAAATATTCCCAACAGGGCCACGCCAAAGGCGATACCCAAGTCTCGAAACACTCGCAACGTGATTTCCCACTCTCCCTCGCCATTCCAAACCGCCTGGATGTCTTCGGTTAATTGCCAATACAGCCCCCCTCCCGGGTTGAAAAACGTGCGTTTTGCAAGCGGAATGAGCTGACCGTCACCTGCGCCACCGTTCAGATCGCCGCTCACGTCGAGCACGATCTCAGCTGGCGTTCGCCCGGCCACTTCGGCAAACACATAAACAACCGGTTTTAGGTTTTTGTGATAAATCACTTTGTCTTGCACCGACCCACGGATTTCGCCGAGTTCTGCAAGCGGAACAATTGGCTGCGGTGCATCTCGCAGACCTGATTTTTCGCGAATTTTTAGTATTCCCGGTCTTCCCTTTACATATAGGTTTGAAAGCGCATTCGGAGAACTTCGAATATCTAAAGGAAGCCTTAGAACAATCGGTAAGGGTTTGACCTCGCGGGAAATTTGCAGGTAGCCGGCAACCAAACCCCGGTTAGCCAGCTGAATGGTACGAGCGATATCCTCGGTGCCAATTCCTGATAGCGCCGCTTTTTCTCGATCCGGTACAAAAACAATTTTACGCTGATCGTCTTCGACGGACGTATCGACATCGACAACCAACGGCTCACGCATCAGGCGCTGTTCCAATACCTTCGCTGCTTCCTGTAACTCGGTGTAAGGCGTCGCCTTGCCACCGTAAAGCTCAACCGCAACCGTCGAGATCACCGGCGGTCCTGGCGGCACTTCGACCAGCTTTATACGGGCATTAAGGTCCCTAGCAATTGTCTCCAGATCGCGTCGAATGCGAAGCAAAATAGCATGGGACTGTTGGGACCGGCGTTGACGTTTAGCCAAGGTCACGCGTATATCGGCAGTATAAGCTTCCTGTCTCAGATAATAGTGCCGGACCATCCCGTTGAAATCCATGGGCGACGGCACACCCACAAACGCTGTGTAATCCCGCACTTCCGCCACCTGACTCAAATATGCGCTCAATGCCGTCACAACCGCTTGAGTTCGCTCGAGGGAAGTTTTTTCCGGCATATCGACCACCACTTGGAACTCATCTTTGTTATCATAGGGTAAAAGTTTAAGCGGTACCAGTCTCAAAGCGGGAAACGCCAGGGAGATCAGAAACAATGCCATGACAACCGCGAGAAAAATACAGGAACGTCGCCGGGTGCGCAGCAACGGATTCAGCAAAAACCCATAGAAGTGGAACAACCCGGTTTTGGTGACATCATACTCGGCGTTTTCCACTGATGGTTTAATTAGCTTGTAGGCTAACCAGGGAGTAACCAAAAAAGCGACAATGGTGCTCATGGTCACGCTCACGGGGACATTAAACGCCATCGGTGCCATGTAGGGACCCATCATTCCGGTAATGAAACGAAGCGGGGCAAATGCCAAGATGATGGCAAAAGTCGACATAATCAGAGCCCCACGAATTTCCTTAATTGCTAAAATCACGCTGCGGCGTCGCGGGTGGCTACCCATGCGTAAATACCGTTCAATATTGTCAACACCGGTAATGGGATCGTCCACAAGCAGTCCGAGAGCAAGAATGAGCGCGAAAAGAGTGACTCGATTGATCGTGTACCCGGCAAAAAAATCTAGCAACAACGTTACGCCATAGCAGATGGGTACCGTCAATCCGACCACGACTGCTGCCCGCCATCCCAAAAAAATTCCGATGAAGATGGTAACCGTCAGGACCGCCACCAGCAGGCTGGAAACAAGATTATTTATCTTATCGTCGGCTGTCTTCCCGTGGTTCCGAATAATACGATAGTTGACCTCCGGTGGAAAAATATCCCGTTTCAGTTTCGCAAAATAGTCGTCAACTTCCTCGGCAACCCACACGGCATTGGCGCCTTTTTTTTTGGCAACCGCAATTGCCACTGCCGGGTAGGCATCGGGATACTGCTGCTGCAGATCAGAAGCAGGACCAAAACCGATCCATGTATAGCTGACCGGTTCAGCCGGGCCGTCGATCACCCGCGCAACATCACCCAGATAAACGGGTATCCCATCGACAACATTGATCACTAATTTGCGAAGCTCATCCGCGCTTTGTATAAACTCTCCGGCATCAAGCACAATTTCCTGGTCCAGAACTTGAACATCACCTGCCGGCACCAGCTTGTTGGATATATCAATCGCCCAGGCTACTTCCAGCGGTGCGGTGCGACGTGCCGCTAGTGCGCTAGGCATCAGTTCGACCCGTATCTGTCTCGGACGTCCACCGGTGAGGTTCAATTTATTGGTGTCTTTTATGGACTGCAGATCGTGTTCGATCTCCTCTGCCAGTCGGCGCAGTTCATGATCGCCGGTCAATTCGGGGTTATGGCTCCACAATACCGCAACCACAATCGGAACATCATCGATCTCAACTGGTTTAACAACCCATGCCTCAACGGCTGCCGGAATACGGTCAGTTTCAGAGTATAGCTTGTTATAAATTTTAACCAGCGATGCGACTCGATCTTCGCCGACAAAAAAGCGAATCGTCACCACGCACCTCTCTGGACGGGACAAGGAGTAAACGTATTCGACACCATCGATTTGATAGAGGAGTTTTTCCAGTGGAGTGGCAATTTGGCGTTCTATCTGCTCGGCACTCAAACCAGGTGCCCAAACGAGCACATCCGCCATCGGTACGATAATCTGGGGCTCTTCCTCCCGAGGCGTGATCATCAGCGCCAGGATGCCGCCAATCAAGGCGGTAAGCATCAGGAGTAAAGGAATCGGCCCCTCCATGATGACCGCAAGCATTCGCGCCAGCCAATCGGGTCGATAGGATTTAAGTCCGGCCATTTCAGAACGCAGTATGGGGTAAATTTGGAGACAGGATTTGATTCTATTGCGATGACGGACTATTGCAAAAATAGGATTTCATGTCAACCGCGGAAATGATCAGGAAGGCGTAAAAGGTATTGAAATTTCTATACCATATTAGTTTAGTAGAATTAATATTGAAAGTAGGACCGGTGGTATACTTTCCCAATATTTAGCTTTTGGGCTAGTTGGGAGATACCGTGACACAGTCTTTTAGCAATTTGTCCGAGCACTGTTTATACCCGTAAAACGTATTTAAAAAATCGACACATTCTTCGCAAAAATTCATCCCTCTGCCGTCAACGATGACCTTGATATAACCTCGATATCCGAATTTGTTAATTTCGCCTCGACTCATGGGGCAGAGCAGCCCATCATAAGCCGGCCGATAGGCGGCGTGATCGGTTAATCCGAGATTGTGTCCGATTTCATGCAGAGACACTTTCAGGGTTCGACCGATAAAAATGTCGTATTCCCGTATAGAACCGATCTTAGGAGGTGACAATTTTTTGGTAGAAACCACGGCAACATCGTTATCAGGATTTTTCCCACCTAAAATGGAACTATAAAACTCATCCTCATCTTCTGTCTTTAAGTCCGCATCCGTAATTCCCAGGGTGTGCCCACCGAATTCCTCATCCAGAATCATCGTCAAAAGCTGGGCATCAAGACTATCTACAACCGGAGTTTCATGATGTGATAGTTTAATTCGCCGTATAATCCCTCGAAAAGATTCTACAATCCCATTGCCGATCTGTTTGAGGCTGCTGTAAGTGATATCGCTGCCGATACGAACAATTGTCAATTCTGATACATTTTTTAGCATGCTGAACACCTTCAAATGAGCAGGAGATTGATATCTGCTAACTTCGAGTCTATTGTATCAGTTTTAACGATATGGAGCAAATCTCACCCTAATCTGATTTCAACTTTTCCTTTCAGATAATTTTTTACAGCGTCGATCGGAATTTCTCTGCGGTGAAATATGCCGGCTGCTAAGGTCGCCTCGGCATCGGTTTTGGCAAAGACCTCATAAAAATGCTCCAGGGCACCGGCTCCACTGGATGCAATAACCGGAATGGAAACGGCGTTGGACACGGCACTAATCAATTCAATGTCAAATCCCAGATTGGTTCCATCGCGGTCAATGCAATTCAATAATATTTCTCCGGCGCCAAGCTGTTCGCAGACCTGTGCCAGCGTTATTGCATCTAGATCTCTGCCTTCGCGGCCGCCCTTGATAGTACACTGGTACCAACAGAATAGTTCACCTTTGGGGCCCGGTGTGGCGGTTTCAATTACTTGATGGGCGACAACATCGGGGGACGCTACATACACCCTTCTCGGATCGATGGAGATAACGACTGCCTGGTTTCCATAGACACGGGATATCTCTTCAATTGAACTGCCACCGTTTTTGCGGCCCGATTTTAGATAATTTTCAACAATCAGAACAGCATCACTTCCAATGGAAACTTTGTCTGCACCGGATCTGAAATATTCTGCGGCAACCTCGAGGGCACTGTAATTCCGGCCATTTTTATCCGTATAATCTCTGATACCGCCTCCAATGGTCAAGGGTACAAAAACATTTTTTGAGGTCTGTTGCAATACATCGAGCATGGGCATATCTTCCAAAGGGAAATCTCTGAAACCGGTGATATTCAAAAAGGTGATTTCGTCAGCCCCTTCCTGATAATAGCGTCGGGCCAGATCTACCGGTTCGCCCAGGTTGCGAACCTTCCCGCTTTCCCTGACATCATATTGATCCCCCTTCGTAACCACCAGATCGCCATGATCGTTTGAACGCACGTCTAGACAAGCAACGATGCGCTTTGCAAGTTGGGAGTTTTCAGATGCGGCATTTGGCAAGGCATGCTCAGGGACGGTCCCCAAAAAATTTTTCAGGATGTGCAGACCAAAACGACCGCTTTTTTCTGGATGAAATTGCGTGGCAAGGATATTGCCGCTCTGGATACTACTGACAAATTCGCAACCATAATCGGTTGTGGTCAATACAACCGACGCATCCTTAGGAACGACATGATACGAATGGACAAAGTAAAATTTTTCGTCGCCAACCAACCCGTTAAAAAACGGGGATGGGTGTTTAAAGTTCAGTCCATTCCAACCGATGTGAGGAACCGAAAGATCGACGGTGAACCGTTTCACCGACCCCGGAATAATACCCAAGCCTTTGATTTCCGGCGCTTCTTCACTGTAGTCGAATAATGCCTGTAAACCCAGACAAATCCCCAGAAACGGTCGGTTTGAGCGCAGGTAGGCCGTCAAGGGCTCAACAAATCCTCTGTCGCTCAGACTGTGCATCATACTTCCAAACGCCCCCACTCCCGGGAAAACCAACTTTTCGGCGGCAAGAATATCTTCACCGGAAGAAACGGTACGAACTTCTTCACCTAAACTTTCAATAGCGTTTGTTAGGCTTCTGACATTACCGGCGCCGTAATCCAACAACGCAATCATCTTTTAATCCTCTTAGCTTTTAAGGTTGTAA
>JASFJP010000017.1:0-17682 GCA_050121225.1 Desulfobacterales bacterium | reverse complement strand
TGCAATTCTTAGGATCTGGAGATTTAATCTGTCGATGTACGAGTTTCGGTTAATCCCACCACAATCTGGATTTTAGATTTCACCTTTTACTTTTCGAGGCTTTAAAAAAAAGATAAGAGATTCAGAAATCAAACTCATCATCGGAGGTGCTTCGGTATTTATCTCATGACTAAACACGTTAAACGTTTGGATTAATGACCTGAACCGCGCTCTAACAACGACCTCGACTTGTTTCTTCGACCTCAGTTGCTAATCGAATCATCAAATTAAAACGGCCATATCATTGGAATGAAAAGCGAACCCATCATCAGCACGAGCAAATTCAGCGGTATCCCCAGTTTCAAGTAATCGCTGAAGCGGTACCCGCCGGGTCCATACACCAGCAAATTCGTTTGATAGCCGATCGGAGTGGCAAAACAGGCGCTGGCACCAAAACAGACCGCAATGATAAACGGTTTGGGATCGACCCCCAGGCCCTGAGCGGCCGAAATCGCAATCGGCAACAGCAGAATCGCGGTGGCGTTGTTGCTTAATACATGCGTGCTGATGCTGATCAGAAAGATCACCCCGCTTAAGACATAAGCCGGACTGAGCCCGCTGAAAAGGCCCAGAAATGCCCTGGCATATAATTGCGAAGCGCCTGTTTTTTCCAATGCAGTACTCATCGCAATCATGGCAATAATAATTAACAGAACCCGGCCGTCCATGGCCCGATAGGCGTCCCTCAGCTGCAGGCATCCGGTTAAAATCATCAGAAATGCAGCCGCCAGGGCACAGACTAAAATATCCGCCACCCCCGTGCTGGCAGCCACAATCATGGCCCCGAATATCAGAAACGCCCGTCGCGCCAGTCTCTTGTGCACAATTTCATGATGGACGTCTTCGACGATGATAAAATCCGTCTCGCCGCGCAGTCTGTCCAACGATGATTCCGGTAAACGAACCAAAAGGATGTCGCCGATCTTTAATCTGATGTCTTTGACTTGTGGTTCGGCATAATGAAGTTCTCTGCGCTTAATGGCGATGATATGGATATCCGGATCCCGCCGCATACGGCTGGCCACCAGCCTTTCACCCAAAAGTGACGATTGGGGCGGTATGATCAGCTCCACGATTATCGATTCCTTTTCTTCGACTTCCAAATTCAGGCCCTGCTCGACCATCGGTAATTCAACTAAATCATCGTGAAGTAGTTCAACCAGATCATTGGCCGATCCTTTCACCAGCAAAAGGTCATCCGGTGCAATTTTTACCGCATCCCGGTCAGGAAAAAAAACATGGGAGTAGCGAATGAGCTCAAGTACTTCCATACTCGGAAATTTTTGTGAAAAATATGATTTCGGGCTTTCTCCGACGATCCGGCTGCCGCGCGGCACCTGCAACTCGGCCAAATACCGACGGCGCTCATTATCCTTCAACTCGCATACCGGACTGTGCACGCTTGGCATCAGCTTCGGGGCCGCAAAAATTAGAAAAATAATGCCCAGCAAAGCAATGGGAACGCCTAACGGCGAAAGCTCAAACATGCCTATGGACCCGAAGCCGTGCGCGGCACTCAGATCACTGATAATGATATTGGTCGAAGTCCCAATCAGCGTGCAGGTGCCGGCTAAAATAGAGGCGTAGGATACGGGAATTAAAAATTTGGACGGGCTGAAATCCAACTCGCAGCTTAAGCTTAAAATAATGGGGATAAAAAGAACCACCACGGGGGTGTTGTTCATAAAGGCCGAAGCCGTGCCCACAATGAGCAGGATTAATAATATTGCCATGATAAGTCTGCCCCGGGAATATTCAAATACTTTTTGACTGATAAATCCGACGGCCCCGGTGCGGATCATGCCTTTGCTGATCAGAAACATGGCCCCAACGGTTATGACCGCTGGGCTCGCAAAGCCAGCAATGGCCTCGGTTGGGTTTAAAATTCCGGAGATTAACAATACCACAATAATGCCGATTGAGGTCAGATCAACCGGCAGCTTCTCGGTTATCAACAAAAGCATTGCTACGACTAAAATAAGGGTTACCAGCCAGATGGTCATTGTCTTCCCTCACCGATATATGCAGCGTATCTGAGTTTGATTAAGTATTAAAATTTGCTCAAAAACTTCATGGTCAGGTTTCATACGGCCCCGGCATCATCTTCAATTGAAATTTTATTTCTAATATAATCCCAATCTCAAGCCCGCATAGCGTTTTTCAATAAATATTTTGAATCTGTCAATCTCTTTTTTATTGACGGTGGTGGTTCCCGGGCAACCAAAAAATGTGATCTAATCTTGTCGATATTTTTTTAGGATGAGAAAAAAATTGAGGCTTCTTGGGCCTTGCCTACCCAATAGTTCATACCCATTTCTTTAAATAATTTTTCAGCCTTTCTTAGGTTGGAAACCGCTTTTTCCGCAATCCCGATATCAGCTTGCTGCTTTCCCAAAATGTAGTAGCCGATAGACGACCATGGCTTTATTTTTCTAGCGTTTAAAATTTTAATTCCTTTTAGGATAGATTCTTCTGCTTGTTTGATGTTTGATTCATCATTTTGAGCAATAGTGGATCCCAAGTATATTCTTGATGTGCCTTCAATCCATTTTTCATCATGCTTATTAGACAATTCCAAAGCGTGTTTAAAAGAGTATTCAGCCTGCTCGAGGTCACCGAATTCGAGATAAACCAAACCCAAAGCAAAATAATGAAATGATAGATAATACGGTATCCCTGCATTTTTCTGAATTTCAATGCCCTTTTCTACATACCTCAGGGCAGACTTCATATCGTTAACGAAAAAATGCCCTATTCCGAGTCCGGTCCATGCCAGTCCCAAGAAAATTAACGCTTCCCCTTCTTCGCAATATCTTATACATTCTTGAAAATGCTTTTTTACATTCGCCCCATCTCCTTTGTGCATATACAGATAGCCAAAAAGAAACTCTGCCAACGCTAATCCTGTCAGGGTATCAATCTTTTTCCCAAATTGCAGTCCCTTTTTACATAACTGTTCCCCTTTTTCAAAATATCCAAGCCACCCTAAACTATGACCATGATACATGTTGAGTGCAGTATAAACATTGTTTCCCAAACCGAAGAAATTCTGTTGCCTATTTTGCTTTTCAAGAATTTTTATCACCTCAGGCGCAAGCGTCGCCGTTTTGGAGGGTTCTCCAACCATTATATAAAAAGCACATAGTCTGCTTGAGACTGGAGCCATTATTTCAATATCATGGATTTTCTTAGCCTCATTAAAAGATTCTTCCGAGTATTTTATGCCTAACAGAGGATCTCCACCTCTAACTGAATGGTAGCTTCCAATACCTCCGAGGAATAATGAAAGGTTCTTTACATCTCCAAGTTTTTCTGCAAGGCTTTCACCCAGTTTCAAAAATTGGAGAGAATTCTCAGGATAACCTAAAAGCTGCAAAGGGATTGCCATCAAATGTAAAATTTCAAGCTTTCTCCGTATAGTCTTGGTATCATCTTTCAGCTTGTCGAGGGTATTCAACGCAGTTTTGTAAAATCGAAAAGCTTCCCAATTGGAAAAACTTTTGGTTGCTTTTTCACCAGATAACTTTAGATAGTGATAAGCCTTTTCCAGCTTACCGCTTTTTGAATAGTGATAAGCTAAGATTTCGTAAAATTCTTCCAGTTTTTCAGGATAATGTGCCTCTATCGCCTTTCCAATTTTTGTATGGATCTCCTTTCGCTTTCTTTGAAGCAGGCTGTTGTAGGCCACTTCCTGGATGAGCGCATGTTTAAAGATGTATTCCAATTCCGGGAAAAGGCTTATCTCGTAAATAAATTCTAGTCCTTGCAGATTGAGCAAATAGGATTTGATGGTCTCCGTCTTGCCGGTAATTTCCTGAAGAAGACGAAAAGTGAATTCTCGTCCGATCACTGCTGCAATTTGCATGGTGCGCTTTAACCTGTTATCCAACCTATCCATCCTTGCAGCTATGATACCCTGAATGGTGTCCGGCACTTGAATATCGGATGCCTTGATCGTCAGCACAAATTCATCGCCTTTTTTCTGAATGGCACCACTTTCAAGCAAACTGTAGGTGAACTCCTCCATGAACAGTGGATTGCCGGAGGACCGGCTGAGGATCATCTGCTTTAGATCCGCGGCAACTTGCCCCTCGTCCAATAAGGCAGACACCAATTGATTGCTTGAGGCCGTGCGCAGTTGAGTCAGTCCGATCTTTGAGTAATAGGATTTGCTGCCCCATTGATGGCTAAAGTCAGGCCGATAGAGAAGGATCAGCATCACGCGGGCATTGGTAATCCAGCCCATAAAATAGTCCAAAAACCCCTCAGATGTTTTATCGATCCAGTGCAGATCTTCGACAACGAGCACTAAGGGCCTTTTTTGGCTTTCTCGGATAAAAAGATCCCGTAGGCTTTCAAAGGTCTTTTCTCTTTTTTGCATAGGAGCGAGCTTTGAATAAGATTCATATTCCGCTTTTCCAGTTAGAAGTTCCTGAAGGATAGGAACAAGGCCGCTGAGCTTCGCATCAAGGTCAGCGGTCCTTTCTATAATCTTGTCCTTAACAATTTGCTCTCTATCAACCTCCCTGATATCGAAATAGGACTTCAAAATCTCTATAATCGGCATATAGATGATGGACTCACCATAGCGCAGACAACAACCTTCAAGGTAGGTGTATTCTGCTTCTGGGAGTTGATTGATAAACTCCATAAGAAGCCTGGATTTTCCGACACCGGCTTCCCCCACGATTCCGACGACTTGCCCTGATCCTGTCAGGACCCTGTTAAAGGGTTCGTTGAGGGCTGCCATGGAGTTTTTACGCCCGACAAATTTCGTCAACCCTCTGGCAGCTAATGCTTTAAACCGGGTTTTTTCTTTACCTGCCATAATCAGTTCATAGACTTCTTGAGGATTTTTCTTGCCTTTGATCTCGACTTTGCCTAAAGGTGCAAATTCAAAAAAATCCCTGGCCATTGTATAAGAGCTTTTCGATACAAATGTACTTCCCGGCCGGGCTTCGCGTTCCATCCTGGCAGCCACATTGGTAGTATCACCGATGGCGGTATAATCCATACGAAGGTCATCTCCGATAGAGCCGACAACCACCGGCCCCGAATTAAGTCCGATTCGCATTTTAAAGTCAATTCCATATTCTTTGTGAAGTTGCTGGTTGTAATCGTTGAGCGCTTTTTGAATCGCCAATGAGGCCCAACAAGCCCGTTGGGAATGATCTTCATGCGCAATCGGAGCACCAAATATAGCCATTATGCCATCCCCGGTGAACTGATTGATGGTTCCCTCATATTTGTGAATCTCAGTGGTTAAAATTGTGAAACAACCGTCCATAATTTGGTGGACTTCCTCAGGGTCAAGCTTTTCTGAGATGGCCGTATAGTTGGCCACATCGGCAAACAAGACGGTTACATGTTTTCGCTCACCTTCTATTGAGCTTCGAGTTGTAAGAATTTTGTCGGCAAGGAATTTGGGAGTATAGGATTGGGGGTCGAAAAAGTCAGTTGAGAGAATTTTAGCTGATGCAGTTAGTTTTAAACCGCATTCACCACAAAATTTTCTTCCGATAGGAATTTTGGCTCTACAGATTGGACATTCCAGTTCAAACTTCGCTCCACATTCCTCACAAAACTTCACCCCTACACGATTATCAAACTGACACTCCGGGCATTCCATTTTTATGCCCTCCCTATTTTATAAAAATAAGCAGTTTGAGTTCATTGGAAATTAAGTTTGGATCGGAATAAAATTCAAGTTTAGGATAGTCTAATTTGCAATTTCAAGTTACAGATTAGCTGGAGAAAAAAATTAATGCTGACCTGGAAATATAATGATAAAATCCATTTTTGACATGCATGACATATCCAGGTCAAAATTTCAAATAAAAATAACGTTCAGTTCAATCTGCCTTGCTATGGCGTCATCTGACCTGACTTAAATACCTTATTTGATTTTCCAGTCAAACTATAATATTTAGCTAAATCCGGAAGAAAAACCGCAAAGGTTGCATAATTCTTATTCGACATTTGACATGAGGTTTGCTTGAAATGGAATTGTTAATTTTTTTCTTTTTAATTTCCATTATTTTTTCGTTTTTGTGTTCCATCTGGGAGGCGGTATTGCTGAGCATACCTCCTTCCTACGTTGCGACTAAAGAGAGGGAGGGCGGGCAGGTCGGCATGCTGTTAACGCAGTTCAAGTCAAACATCGACCGGCCGCTGGCGGCTATATTAACACTAAACACGATTGCGCACACCGTGGGTGCCATTGGTGTTGGCGCCCAGGCGGCGAATATTTGGAGCAACACATACTTCTTCGGTATAAATATGGCTGCTGTGGTGGTGCCGGTTGCTATGACTCTGGCAATTTTGATTCTTTCGGAAATCATACCTAAAACGCTTGGCGCAAATTACTGGCGCGCGCTGACGGGATTTACCGTGTCAGCGCTCAGCATCGTTATTTACGCCCTTTATCCACTTGTGTGGTTGAGTCAATTGATCACCAATTTGTTGAAAAGAGATAAAAAGAGAAGTGTGCTCAGTCGCGCCGAATTTGCCGCCATGGCTGAAATCGTCGCGGAAGAAGGTGTTATTCAAAAAAGCGAATACAAAATAATTAAAAATCTCCTTCGTTTTCACACCATTTGCGCCAAAGATGTCATGACACCCCGCACGGTTGTGGTAGCCGCCGAACAACACCAATCCGTCGGTGAACTTTTCGAAAAAATCAAAGCGCTGCGATTTACCCGAATTCCAATCTTCGAGGGCAGCAAGGATCGCGCAAACGGATTTGTCATGCGCGACGATATTTTATCTCAGATTCTTGGCGGACATTCCGACAAGCAGTTGAAAGAGATCGGACGGAAGATACTCATCGTATCAGAGGACCGATCGTTGCCGGCTGTTTTCAACGAATTGCTGGAAAAACGGCAGCAGATTGCAATGGTGGTTGATGCATACGGTGGTATGTCGGGTATTCTCACCTTGGAAGATGTGCTCGAAACGCTGCTAGGATTGGAAATTGTGGACGAGTTCGACCGGACGGTCGACATGCAAAAGCTCGCCCGTGAAATCTGGGAGAAGCGTGCCCGCAAGAGGGGTCTTGGTTAAAATTGAGCATGAAGCAGGTATCTGGTTATACCGTTTGTCATAAATATGTTCGGTTTGGTGCAGATCAATAACAGGCGCAGATACTTTTGTATGATCACCCATGGTTATAGCAATTTATGACAACCGCTATGTTTCTTTTTGGCATTCTGAATACAGAATGTAATCATCCTTACTGATTCCCCTTTGAATCAATCTCGAAGTGAATTTTATTTATCAGCTTATGGATTCGACATTTTCTTCAGTGAATCTACGATTTCTTTGCTCAAGGTGGCCAGCGCTTTGCTTTGGGCTGCAACAAAATCATCGTAGGTTGGGGATGAGACGGTTTCCCGCACAAAGGATCTCCGCATCACGAGCGGTTTGTTATCGGTTATTTTTTTTATGCTCCAGACGACATCCAAAATAATTTCTTTATCCAATTGACCATCGAAACGCGTGATGTCGACAATAACCCGGTGGGTGGGTTCAAAAAGATCTTCTCTGGTAAACGGCGCGACGCGCTCGCTCTTCAACAATCCACTGATATTATCCGCCAGCACGGCGGCAATGTCTTGCTGCAGGGGTCCGGCCCAGCGATGGTTTTCAGATAAACGGATCTTATTGGTCCCATCGCGTGTGACAATTTGCGACCGGTCAAGGGCGGCTGGAATGGTCACCGGACCAATCGCAATTGCCATACCCTCCTGCGAAGGTCTCGCCGGTTGAGGTTCATGCATCGCTGTTAGGGTGTAAAAATCCACCGGTGAATATCTCCTGGTACACCCAAAAATACATAACGAAACGGACAGACTCGCGACAAAACCTACAGCTAAAAAAATTCTTCGCATTACTTTGGCGTTCCTTTCCCTCGAATCAGAGCTTCCGGATGGCGTTCCAAATAGTCTACCAACAATCGTAACGATCGTGCCGCGCCGCCAATTTCGTCCAATGACATACGCAACTTGACCTGCAGTGGAGAGTCGGCATTAAGCATTTTTTCGGCACTCACCAGTGATTGCTGAACGCGTTCCAGGGTGACGTCGATTTCGGGGGTCACAGTGGTGCGGAGATCGGATATCAAACGACGCGTTTCCTCGACGGTGGCGTTGAGGCCGGGAGTCACATTGGTGCGAAAATCGGCAACCAATTGGCGCGTTTCATCCAAGGTGGCACTCAAATTTTGGAGCGCTTGCTCAATATCCTTGGATTCAGCCAATTGTTTGACACCGTTAACCGTATCCCGCAGGTCGTTGCCGATTTGCTCGAGCGGCAGATTGTCGATTTTATTAAGAATTCGCGTGAATTTGGTGCTGATTTCCTCCATGGGAGTCGACACGGTTGGAATTTCCGGATAGGGTTCCTCCCAGACGACAGCGGCGGGTGGTGCATCCGGGAAGAAGTCGAATATGATGAAGCGCTGGCCGGTGAGAAGATTGCCGGTTTTGAGTTGAGCACGAAGTCCTCTCTGCACGAGGGATTCGAGCGCCTGTTTGCGTTGAGTTTGATCGGCAGCGGCGTTGGCCTCGGAAAACCGTTCGGGCTCCGATTCGATGAGAACCCGTATCGCAAATTTTTGTTTCTGAGCGTCAAAATCGAGTCTGACATCAAGAACCTCTCCGATCTGGATTCCCCAGAATTCAACCGGAGCGCCGACCGCAAGTCCTCGCACCGATTCGTTAAACGACAAAAGCCATTTTCGTTTGACTGTATAAATTCTCTCTTGCGCGTCGTCAATATTGTCTAAGAGCTGAAAAACCCGTTCTTCGGCGGCGGGTGGGCCGGGCAAGTCGAAATGGGGAATTCCAAATGCAATCCCGCCGATGAGTATGCTGACAACAGATTCGCTATCAACCCTAACGCCCTGAGAATCCAGCTTAAGGTCCAACCCACTCACATTCCAAAACCGGGTATTTTGGTATACAAACTGATCATAGGGGGCATTAACAAACACTTTGACGACCACCATCTGGCCATCATCGGCAAGTTGATACGATACCACCTGTCCCACCGGAATTTTGCGGTAGTAAACCGGTGAACCGATTTCCAGCGATCCCCGGGTTTCCGCCTCCAAAAAAAAATGGCGACCCGGTACGTCCGTCGTCACAGGCGGCGGTATTTCCAGTCCTGTGAAATGACGAGCTTCTTTGCCGTATTTTCCGGGATCCAACGCAATAAATGCACCGGAGAAAAGGGTGCCGAGACCGGAAACCCCGCTGACACCCACCCGGGCACGAACCACCCAGAACCGCGTATCTTCTGAAAGAAAGGCCTCGGCTTCTTTGACGAGTTCAGCCGTTACAACCACCTGTGACAGGTCATCCCTGAGTTTGATGGCACTGACCTGTCCGAGTTCGACATCTTTATATTTGATCTTGGTTTTGCCGGCCTCCAACCCCTCGGCTGTCTTGAAGGTAATCGTGATGGTCGGCCCCTTCTCTGACTGGGCTTTATAGACCAACCAGCCGCCAATGATCACGGCAACCAGCGGTACCAGCCACACAATCGAAAACGAACGTCTGCGGGAAAGAATCTCGGCTTCCGGAACCTCATTCAGCATCGATTCGTCCGGTTTGTCATTCGTCATCAGGCAACTCCTCTACATCCCAAATCAATCGCGGATCGAAGGACATGGCGGCCAACATGGTTATCACGACGACGGCGGCAAAAAAACCTGCCCCGGGCCCGGCATTGATGGTAGCCAATGAACCTAAGTTTACCAGAGCTACCAAAATCGTCACCACATAGATATCCAACATCGACCAGCGTCCAATCATTTCCGTTATGCGATACAGCCGAGTGCGGTCTTTCGGACGCCAGTCGGATCTACGCTGCACGGAAATCAACAAAAACGTCAAAATGATTAATTTCACTAGTGGGACAAATATGCTGGCCACAAAAATTACAAGGGCGATCGGCCACATGCCGCTATGAATGAAATAGATGACACCACTCATAATCGTATCTGACTGGGCCTTGCCAAAGGAAACCACCGTTGTGATCGGCAGGACGTTGGCAGGAATATAAAAGATAATAGCGGCGATGATCAACGCCCACGTACGGGCAATACTATGGGGCTTACGCAAATGCAGTCGGGCACCACAGCGAGGGCACTTCAAGCTGTTCCCGGCTCCCCCCCCGGGGCATTGGCAAAGAAGATGGCAGCTGTGACAGCTGATCATTTGGTTATTCAGAGCTGTTTGAGAACCGATGTTCATTTTCGTTGTTCCCATTTTTCCCAGATAAGATGTGTGTCCACCGAAACCATCATGGCGGCCAACACAAAAATAAGCGCTAAAAAGGAAAACAGGGCGACCCCCGGAACAATTTTCGCCATTTTGGCGAGCTTTACCATCGAAACCAAAATTCCAAGCATGAAAACCTCCATCATGCTCCAGGGTTGAAGACCGAGCACAAATCGGAATACCGGTGGCAATTTCCAGGGCACCCGGCCGGTCTTCAGCGGCAGCAACACATAAATCATTCCTATCATTTGGGTCAGCGGCACCAATACGGTGGTAATCAGCACCAGTATGGCAATTGCTTCCAGCCCCTGGGCATACAGCTCCCGTACACCGGTGATCAGAGTGGTTTCTCGAATCTGGGCCTCAAGTTTGAATGACAGGAAGGGAAATGAGTTGGCCAAAAAGAATAAAATCAGCCCCGCTATGGCCAGGGACAGTGTGCGATCGACACTGTTGTGCCTTTTCTGATACAGCACCGCGCCGCAACGGATACAGCGGACCGTGCCTGCTCCAGACAGCAGGGGAAGGCGTTGAATCAAATCACATTCATGGCAGGCAATTAATGAAGCACTGTTCATCATAGCGACCACTAGGTGCAAGGAATATTTATGAAAACGTTTCGCTTGTCCTTCGAAATTTTGATAAATAATTGCATTTACATCAGAAGTCAAGATGCCATCCGGATTTCAATAAAGATTAACGATTTTTTGAATCGGCTTGAGTTTTCACTTAAAATGTATTAGGAGTTTGTCGACCTAAAAAGCCACAAAAATTTTGACACAACGATTCTACGATTTTATTCCAAAAGGATGCAATCAATGGTACGGCAATTCAAAAAGTTTCCGTTCACGCGCAAATGGCAGATGGTGATAATTCTTTTGGTTCTCTGGCTGCCTGCCGCCTGTAAGCAAAAGAACACCTACGTGGAACCGCCTCCGCCGAAAGTCACTGTCGCACAGCCCCTGCAGCAGGAGGTCATCGATTACCTGGAGTTTACCGGCACGACGCGCGCCTTCGAAGAAGTCGAAGTTCGTGCGCGGGTCGACGGTTTTCTGCAGAGCATGGAGTTCACTCCCGGTACCCAGGTCGAGAAGGGCGATCTGCTGTTTGTCATCGATCCCCGCGAATATGAAGCGGAGTTGAATGCCGCTAAGGCTGAACTGAGCAGTGCCGAGGCCCAGCTCAAAAGAGCGCAGATCGAGTTTGAGCGCGCCGATCGACTTTTCAAACAAAAAGCCGGCGCCGAAACCGACGTGGTCAAATGGCGCGGGCAACGCGACGTCGCCCGTGCGGACGTGCTGCGGGCTAATGCCAAAATCGAGAAAGCCGGTTTGAATCTGAGTTACACCCAGGTTGTCGCGCCCATCACCGGCCGCGTCAGCCGTAATTTCGTGGACCTGGGTAACCTGGTCGGTGAAGGTGAGCCTACCCTTCTGACAACGGTCACCCGCTATGATCCCGTCTATGCCTATTTTAACCTCAACGAACGGGATCTGCTGAAGGTAATGGCGATGAATCGTAAAAAACTCCAGGAAAAAGGTCTCGATGCCGCTGAAAATCCCGAAATCAAAGCAGACATTCAGGTTTTCCTCGAGGTCGCCAACGAAGAAGGCTATCCTCACGAAGGAAAATTGGATTTTGCAGAATCCAGTGTTGACAAGGATACCGGCACGTTGCAGTTGAGGGGGGTCTTCCCCAACCCAGGCCAAGCGCCGGTGCTCATCCCGGGTCTTTTTGTCAGACTCCGCATGCCGATCGACACGCGTGAAAACGCCTTGCTAGTGACCGAGCGCGCCATCGGTTCCGACCAGAGCGGACGTTACCTGCTGGTGGTCAACAGCGAAAACATGGTAGAGAAAAAGCCGATTCGCATGGGCCAACTGGCGGACGGTCTGCGCGTCATCGACGAAGGGCTGCGACCCGATGACCAGGTGGTGGTCAACGGCCTCCAGCGCGCCCGGCCGGGAGCGAAGGTCGATCCGGAGCGAACCGATATGAAATCACTAACGGCTTCGGCCATTAAAGCCAAAGTACAGGAAGAGCCGAAAACATCAGTGACATCCGGGGAGACTTCAGAGAAATCCGGCAGCGTCGATAGCACCGGGTCGAATGGGGATGAGGAAGTCGTGAATGAATCAGAAGAATCCACCGCATCCGAAAGTGAAGGCAAGACCGATTAAAAAAACGAATCCGCCAAAAGGCAATCAAGTATAGAATAATGAATGTTTAATCTCAAAGGACGGCTTCGTTCTGCTATTTCCTAATCAAAGAGATTAAAAGAAGATAGAATACCGGCATTCGTCATTTTAAACGGAGTTTCTGAAATGTTTTCCAAGTTTTTCATCGAACATCCCATCTTTGCCAGTGTCATCTCCATTGTGATCGTCATCGCCGGCGCGGTTTCCGTGGGTGTGTTGCCCATTGCCCAGTACCCCGAGATTACACCGCCCACGGTAGCGGTATCCACCACCTACCCCGGCGCCAACGCCCGGGTTGTGGCCGAGACAGTCGCCGCCCCCATCGAGCAGGAGGTCAATGGTGTCGAAAACATGATATACATGTCTTCCACCAGCGCCAGCGACGGCTCCTACAACCTGACGGTCAGCTTCGATGTCGGTACGGATCTGGACATGGCCCAAGTGCTGGTGCAAAACCGCGTCAAATTGGCGGAGGCCAAACTGCCGGAGGAAGTCAAGCGCCAGGGCATCAATACCAAGAAAAAATCCACCAATATAGTGCTGATCATCTCTCTGTTTTCGCCCGATGGGCGTTTTGATGAGCTTTACCTGAGCAATTACGCCACCTTGCGCCTGCGCGATGTACTCAGCCGCATTGACGGTGTCGGGGACGTAACGGTCTTTCCCCAGAGCGATTACAGCATGCGCATTTGGCTCGATCCTCCCCAACTCAAGTCCCGCGATCTGAACACCGAAGACGTGCTGGCTGCCATCCGAGAGCAAAATGTCCAGGTGGCCGCCGGTCAAATCGGCCAACCCCCCGCCCCTCCCGGCCAGAGCTTCCAGTACACGGTCAACGTGCTCGGCCGTCTCACGGACATTGAGCAGTTCGAGGACATCATCATCAAGACCGGCGAAGGCGGGCGCATCACCCGTCTGAAGGATATCGCCCGCCTTGATCTAGGGGGCAAGAGCTACGACCTGACCTCGGGCTTGACCGGCAAGCCGTCGGCCAGTGTCCTCATCTACCAGCTGCCGGGGGCCAACGCGCTGAACGTGGCCCAGAAGGTGTACGCCACCATGAAAGAGCTGCAGACCTATTTTCCCGAAGGCCTGCAATACATGATCCCCTATGACACGACCATCTTTGTCGAACAATCGATCCAGGAGGTCTTTATAACCCTGTTCCAGGCGGCGGCCCTGGTGTTCCTGGTGCTGTTCATCTTTTTGCAGGACTGGCGTGCAACCGTGGTGCCGGCGGTGACCATCCCGGTATCCCTTATCGGCACCTTGGCCGTCATGCTGGCGATGGGTTTTTCGCTGAACATGCTGACCCTCTTCGGCCTCGTGCTGGCCATCGGCATCGTGGTGGATGATGCCATCGTGGTGGTGGAAGCCACCGCGACCCACATTGAGCAGGGCTTAAGAGCCAAGGAGGCTGCAATTAAAGCCATGAACGAGGTTTCCGGCCCCGTGGTAGCCACCACCCTGGTGCTGTTGGCCGTCTTCGTCCCATCCGCATTCTTACCGGGCATCACCGGCCAGATGTATCGTCAGTTCGCCCTGACCATTGCCATCTCCACTATCTTCAGTTCCATCAACGCCCTGACGCTCAGTCCTGCGTTGGCGGCCCTTTTGTTGCGGCCGCCGAAGGAGCGCAAAAATATGTTCTTTCGCGGGTTCGACGCCGTGTTCAAAAAAACCGAAAACGGTTACACCACCATGGCCAGGACATTCGTGCGCCGGACGGCGATCATGCTGTTGCTGTTTTTGGGGCTGTTAGGGCTGACCGGCTGGCAGTTTACGCGCCTGCCCACGGGCTTTTTACCCATCGAGGACCAGGGTTACGTCATGGCCAGCATCCAGCTGCCCGACGCCGCCTCCCTTGAACGCTCCCAGGCGGTTCTCGAGCGCATCGACGGAATTCTCAAAGAAACACCCGGCATCCAGGACTGGGTTTCCCTGGGCGGCTACTCGCTGATTGACGGCACCAACGCCTCCAACATGGCCACGGTTTTTATCATCATGAAACCCTGGGAGGAACGCACCGACCCGAGTCTCAGCATGGCGGCGATTTTAGCCAAACTGCAGCGTCAGTTTTTCCAGATCCAGGAGGCCATCGTGTTTGCCTTTCCTCCCCCGGCCATCCCCGGACTGGGAGTTGCCGGCGGTTTCCAGATGCAGCTCGAAGACCGCGGCGCCGTCGGGCTGGGGGAGCTGCAGCAAATGGTCCGGGAGGTCATCCAGGCCGGCAACGCCCAGTCGGGCCTGACCAATTTGAACAGTACCTTCCGGGCCGACGTACCCCAGCTTTTCGCCGAGGTCGACCGCACCAAGGCCAAGACCATGCAGGTTCCGCTCAGCAGCGTTTTTAACACCCTACAGACCTACCTCGGATCCTACTACGTCAATGACTTCAACAAGTTCGGCCGCACCTGGCAGGTCAAGGTACAGGCCGACCATCAGTTCCGCATGGAACCCGACGACATCCGCCGCCTCGATGTGCGCGATGCCGGTGGCAAAATGGTTCCTATCGGCACCCTGGTAAGCGTCGATCACATCCTTGGACCCCAGACCATCCTGCGCTACAACCTTTACCCGTCTGCCGCCATCACCGGTGAGGCCTCAGAGGGCTTCAGCTCTGGCCAAGCCCTGAACTTGATGGAACAGATGGCCGATCGCACCCTGCCCGCTTCCATGGGCTACGAGTGGACCGGTATGTCTTTTCAGGAAAAAAAGGTAGGCTCGGAAGCCATTATGGTCTTTGTATTGGCGATTGTGCTGGTATTCCTGGTGCTGGCCGCCCAGTACGAAAGCTGGAGCAACCCTGTGGCAGTAATTCTGGTGGTGCCCCTGGCGGTGCTCGGTACCGTTGTGGCGCTAGTAATGCGCGGCTTTGACAACAACGTTTACACCCAGATCGGCATCGTGCTGCTCATCGGCCTGGCCAGCAAAAACGCGATTCTCATCGTGGAGTTTGCCATGGCCGAGCGGGAAAAAGGAAAAGGATTCCGGGAGGCGGCCATGGATGCCGCCAAACTGCGTTTTCGTCCCATCCTGATGACTGCGATTTCCTCCATCGCCGGGTTTATGCCCTTGGTGGTCGCTGCCGGCGCCGGCGCCGCGAGTCGCCAGGCCATCGGCACGGCCGTGGTGGGCGGTATGGTTGCGGCGACGATCATGTCGCTGCTGTTCACACCAGTCTTTTATGTGGTAATGCAAAAGCTGGCCGGTTTTCGAAAGACGAAACCGGAAAAAAAGACCGACAAAGCCACCGAACAGGCTCTTCAGCAAGGTTCCTCCTAAACAAATTCAACCCAACCGAAGGTATCCGATTCATCACCGTATTGGATACCAAGCAATTTAACGCCATCTTACATCAAACCCTTATCCGGGATTAATCCGGCTAATTGGGGAAGATTTTGATCGGGACCGAAGGGAAAGTCAAACTCGCCGTCCATTACTTCGATTCCCTCTTGTGCTTTCAAAACGTCAACCAGACCTGAAGAAACAGCCAGCCACTCCAGGGCAGCCGTATTGGAAATCCAGGCTATTTTGATGTTCTCCGGTGTCCACATGCCGATTGTCCTCAGCGCGGCTTCCAGCGCTTCTTTATCGCTCGGCAGCGCAATGGGGACTCTGGCTTTTTCAGGAGCTGCTGCCGTAATGCAGTTTAGATTAAGTGCTTTGTAATCGATCTTATCCACTGCCCTGTGGGTTGTAAAATCCGCCAAACCTATGCCGATGGCATTACCGTAGGTACTGTCTGATAAATCGCGCACAATAATACGGGTAATTTTCGGGGTTACGCACTCTTTTTCGTAAACGTTCATAATCCGGCCGATGACTTTGGTATCCAAGCCGGCCCCGGAAATTTCTTTACCAATCTCATCTACCAAGAGAACATCGAGGTCGTCAACCGGCAGCTTGGGTTTGTAGTTTCTGGCTTCATCGAGCAACGCCGGTTCCCGTTTCAATATGTCATCGACCGCAACCGCTTCTATCCGCCGCAGTCGATTGGTTTGATCTTCAAGAATCGCAACGCCGCCAAGTACATTTAACTCTTCAAAAAGCAGCTGGGAGATGCTGTGAATGGCCTCTTGATAGGTAATGTTTACTGCCAGCTGATGCATGTTTTCAGCCCCCTTCTGTCGTCCCAATCCGACAACCGCCAGCTTTAACAGCCCCGATTCGGTCGTGCCGATATACTCCGTATGATCTTTAATTCGGTTGACGAGTAGAATATGGTCGGCATCGACCGCGGCTTGATCGACATAAACCGGGCAGTTTCCATGCACGGTTCCAATCTGTGACATACGCATTTCAGAAAAAATGGGAGCACCCACCGTGGTTGCTGTAATGCCTAAATGTTTCAATACATCCACCTGCCCCTGCGACTCACCGCGGCCATGACTGCCCATCGCCGGGAAAATAAACGGATCTCCACCGATCCGTTTCACAGCTTCCACGCAGGCTTTCAATACATCGACCATGGATTCGATCCCTCGACTACCCGCAGTAATGAGAACCTTATGCCCCGGTTTTACAGTCGAAAGCAGTCCGGTCCGTTCCAACTCATCCGATACGCTAGTTTTCGCGTCCGGTACATCCGTCAACTCAAAGACCTGACGTATCAAACTGATTTTCGGAAGATTCATGGGTATTCCTCCATTTAAGGATTGGTTTAATACTATATTTTTCGGTACTATAACCCAAATGAAGGTGTGATGAACTAAGTGGATTTGGGACTTATTTTCGAACGATATTGTGTCGGTTTTTGCATAAAGCACTTAGCGAATCAGAGCGTAAAGAAATTGAAACTGTCTGAGTCCCGAGCGCAGCGAGGTCGAGTTTTTCAATTTCAGCGACATGAGCTTAGTGCTTATCAAAAAACGGCACACCGGGTGAGAAAATAACCCCAAAACCAAGCTATCCTTTTTATCGGTTATAGATCCTTATCTTAAACACAATTTAGACAGTCTAGAGCAGGTTAGTCAACTGCATTGACAGTATTATTAAAAACATTCTGCCGATATTGAATTTCATTGGTAACCCTGCTACTATCCACCCTTCTGATTTCAATCGGCCCTGCGACATTACCCCGATTCACAGGGCAATGGATGTGTTGAAACGGATGGTAAAAAATCACAAGATAAATTATTGCAACACCCATATGCTAGCAG
>JASFJP010000016.1:0-17723 GCA_050121225.1 Desulfobacterales bacterium | reverse complement strand
ACCTTGATCTCGGGAACATCCTTGGCTTTGGGCAGCCCCAGTTTGGACATGCGCTCCGAAGTCAGGCGGCCGTCCCTGAGGGGCAGCTTTTCACTCAGGGCGTACCCCATGCCCATGACTACACCGCCTTCGATTTGGCCTTCGTAAAGGATTGGGTTGATGATTTTACCGCCGTCATGGGCGGCGTGAATGGCTTGGAGTTTGCCGTCTTTGTCCAGCACTGCCAAATGAGTCGCATAGCCGTAGGAAAAGTGGCTCACGATCTCGCCATCCACATGATGATCAGTGGTCCAGTCTACCATGAAACGAGCAAAATATTCCTTGCCGACCAAATCGGCCAACAAGCGGTCCTTAAGGTCAGCCTTCAGTTTTTGGGCGGCTAGTATTACTGAATTGCCCATCAGCACGGTGCCCCGGCTGGCGGTGGTGACCCCGCCCCTGGCTCCCGCCCCGGTGCAACACTTGACGTCGATTTGCACTGAGCCGTCCAGGCCCAGCACCTCGCAGAGTACCTGCCGGGCCACCGTGTGAATGCCCTGGCCCATTTCAGTCCAGCCGTGATAAAGTTCAATGCGATCGGAAGCCACGACTTTTAAGCGCGTGTCACTGATCTCCTCCAGGCCGTTGCCGATGCCGCAATTCTTGATGGCACAGGCCAGACCGGCATACTCGGCCTGGTAAAAAGCATCCTTGACTGCCTCCAGACATTGACGCAGGCCAACCCCCTTACCTAGCACATGCCCGGTGGTGGTCATCCTCCCGGCGGTAAGGGCATTGTCGTAGCGAAACTGCCATCTATCGAAACCGCCCTGGATGCAGAGTTCGTCTACCATACTTTCCATGGCGAAGTTGGACTGATTGACACCGAATCCGCGGAAGGCCCCCGCCGGGGGGTTGTTGGTGTAATAGGCGCTGGCCACCACGTCCACACTCGGTACATGGTAAGCCGCTGCAGCATGGGTCCCGGTACGTGCCACCACCTCGCCCCCCACCGAGGCATAAGCCCCGGTGTCCCCCACGATCCGGGCCCGCAGGGCTGTGAGCTTGCCCATTTCATCACAGGCCAGCTTGTAGCGCAAATTCATGCGGTGCCGCTTGGGGTGCATGCGAATGGATTCGGCGCGATTGAGGCGTACCTTGACCGGGCGCTGCAATGCCATAGCGTACAGCGCGGCATGGTGCTGGACGGTCAAATCCTCCTTGCCGCCAAAACCGCCGCCGGCTGAAACCTGTACAACGTCGACCATCTGCTCGGGTAGATCCAACAGCGAAGCGATTTGCTGACGGTCCTTGAAAATACCTTGACTCTGCGAATAAACCGTCACGCCCTCCGCATCGTCGGGCCGCGCGATACTGGCCTCAGTTTCCAAAAAAGCGTGCTCTACAAAAGGGGTTTCAAAAACGCCTTCCACCACGTGGGCCGAGGAGGCAAAAACCTGATCCACGGGTTCGCCCCGGCAGATGACCGTCTGCTTGAGCAGGTTGCCGCTTGCGTGGATGCGCACGGGGCTGTCGGCCGCCGCGGTCATCTCGGTCAGGGGCTCCAGGACTTCGTAAGCTACTTGAATCCGTTCCACACCCTGGCGAGCGATTTCCTCGCTTTGCGCCACCACACCGGCCAGCACATCTCCGATGCAGCGGGTTTCCTCGCCTTCGGCCACCAGCATGGGCCAATCCTTGACGTGGATGCCTTGATAGCGCTGCCCGGGTATGTCCTGGGCCGTAAATATCCTGATCACACCGGGCAACTGCTCAGCGGCTGAAGCGTCGATATTTCGCACCTTGGCCCGGGGATGTTCGCTGAACTTCAAAGCCCCATAGAGCATGCCTTCAAACTTCATGTCATGGATGTACGGACTGATCCCCAGAGCTTTTTCGTAACCTTCGTACTTGGGGGTGGAGTAACCAATGCCGGTCTTTTCCTCCCAGGCAATCTCCTGATTTTGCCGCAGGGCCTGGGCAGCCAGGAGGATGGCATCGATAATTTTGACATAACCGGTGCAGCGACAGATGTTGGCCCTCAAGGCTTTGACGACTTCATCGCGGCTGGGGTCGGGATTGCTCTCCAAAAGGATCTTGGCGCGGGAGAGAATGCCCGGCGTGCAATAGCCGCACTGCACCGCACCTTTGGCCACAAAGGCCCGACCCAGGGTGCGCCGCACGTTCTCCGGAAACCCCTCGATGGTGACGATCTCCTTGCCGGCCACCCGTTTCAGCGGTGTGGAGCACGCCAGAGCCGGTTTACCATCCAACTCGATCAGACAGGCTCCGCAGGCCGCCTGCCCCGAGCAGCCGTCCTTGACGGACGTAATCCCCTTCTCTTTGCGCAGGAAATTCAAAAGCGATGTCTTTTCATCGCCTGCAAATTGCGTCTTTTGACCGTTTAATGAAAAAACAATCATGTTTTTCTATCTCCGTCTATTTCGGTACGCCTTGTTCAGCCTTCGCCGAAGCCTGGATCTAAATGGATCTGGCCGGAGGTGATCAAGAGATTCCCGCATTTGACAGCTTGACTGTATGGCCTGATGGCTGCAGGGGCGTTATTTGTCCTGATTATTTTTTTGTCCATATCAATTCTCCATTCGATATTCAGCCCGACTCAACCACAAAAAACCTCTTTGAACGGTTATCCTGAATGATGATCGCAATCAGGTCCCATCACCTCCTGCCGCTCAATAACGAATTCGAGCAGCGCCTGACGTTAAAAGCTTACTCAGATTGTCCGCCGGCGTCTTCACCTTGCTCAGCAGAATCATGGCCGCAATAATATAGGGCTTGTAGCTGGCCTCCAGGTACACGGGTATCCGGTAACGGTCGAACACGCTGGCCTCGACCTCGCCCTCGGTGCAGCTCACCTTTGTGATATCGGCGGGTAGGCAATGCATGTAGAGGGCGCTGCCTTCACGGGTGGTGGCCATCAGCTTCTCGGTGCACTCCCAATCCTTGTGCTCGGCGTTTTGCTGCAGCAACTCTTTCTCCAAGGCCTTGATACCGTCGAGATCGCCCTTGCCGAACAGGTCGGTGCGCTTCTCCATTGCCGCGAATGGCGCCCAACTCTTGGGGTAGACGATTTCTGCGTTTTCAAAGGCTTCGGCCATGGAGTTGGTCCTGATGAAACTGCCGTCGCCTTGGTCCGCGTTGCGCCGGGCCACCTCTTCGACAGCGGGCATCACCTCGTATCCTGCGGGATGGGCCAGCACCACCTCCATGCCGAAGCGGGTCATCAGACCGATTACACCTTGCGGTACGGACAAAGGCTTGCCGTAAGATGGACTGTAGGCCCAGGTCATGGCTAACTTCTTACCCTTGAGATTCTCCACTCCGCCAAAGGTGTTGATCAGGTGCAACATATCGGACATGGACTGGGTGGGGTGGTCGATGTCGCACTGCAAGTTGACCAGCGTGGGACGCTGCTCGAGCACACCCTCCTGAAAGCCTTGTTTGACAGCTTCGGCCACCTCTCGCATGTAGGCATTGCCCTTGCCGATGTACATGTCGTCGCGGATGCCGATGACATCGGCCATAAAAGAGATCATATTGGCGGTCTCGCGCACGGTTTCGCCATGAGCGACCTGGGACTTGCCCTCATCCAGATCCTGAACTTCTAAGCCCAACAGATTGCAGGCACTGGCAAAGCTAAAGCGCGTGCGCGTGGATTGGTCGCGGAACAGGGAAATGCCCAAACCGCTGTCGAAGATGCGGCTGGAGATGTTTTGCTGCCGCAGACACCTCAGGATCTCGGCCACCAAAAATGTGGCCTGAACCTCGTCGTCGCTCTTTTCCCATGTCAGGAGAAAGTCATTTAGGTACATACCCTGGCAGTCGAGATGCGAGAGTTGATTGATGAGCGCTTTGATTTTGATAGTATCCATCGGCGTGTACTCCTTTTTATTCTATCAGCTGTCTGCTGCACTTTGTCTTCTTCTACGGCACGATATGGGTGCCTTTGCCGCTGACTACGGCGTCTTTGATAAATTCGGGTGCAGTGATAAGCACTTCCTGCCCTCCGTTTTTCAAAAAACGCAAGGCAGCCTGAATTTTCGGCAGCATGCTGCCGGGCGCAACGCGTCCTTCTTGGATATACTGCTCGGCCTCGGCAACGGTCATTTTTGAAATCGCGATTTGATCGGGCTTACCGAAGTTGAGGACCACCTGCTCCACAGCCGTGGAGATGATGAGCAGCCCGATGTCCAACTGGTCGGCAAGCAGGCAGGAGGCCAGATCTTTATCGATCACCGCATCCAAACCTTCAAGGCCCCTGTCTGTCCGCACAACCGGAATACCGCCGCCACCAACGGCCACCACGTGGTAGCCACTGTTGAGCAACGACTCGATGACCGGTCTCCCGATGGGCTACCTCGGAGCAGCGCATGATGAAACCCACTATTTGAGGATAAGGAAAATAGCTCAATAAAATCTTTTTGCCACAAAATACACAATCCCGCTTTCAGCGGGACGAAGCGCCTAATTTCTCCAAATATGTGAGCGGCAGCGCGGCGTAGAACGCAGCACAGCGAACCAGATCGGCTTTCCAGGTCTTTTCATTGGGAGCATGGGCCTCGGACTCTTTGCCCGGTCCAAAACCCACGCAGGGGATACCGAACATGCCCATGATGGAGACACCGTTGGTGGAAAAGGTCCATTTGTTCACCCGGGGCTCTTCCTCGAACAAGGAGGTGTAGGTCGCCACCGCCGATTGGATCACCCTGTGGTCTTCTGGAATCACCCAGGAGGGGAAATAACAGTCGGTCGGATAAACCAGACCTTTGTAGGAGGGTTTATCGTAAGGGTACATGGATACTTGGGCATTGGCGGCTTTAGCCGCTGGGAGGTTCCTTATTTGCCGCAGAGCGAGTTCCTTGTCCTCACCCGTGGTCAGACGACGATCAATGGAGATTGTGCAGCCGTCTGCTACCGCGCAGCGGGAAGGGGACGTGTAGAAGATCTCGGAAACCGTCAGCGAACCTTTGCCCAGGAAGTCATCGGTTTTCAGATGGGCGTGAAGCTCTTCCAGTTCACCCAGGATGCGACCCATCTTGAAGATGGCATTATCGCCGCGCTCTGGAGCGGAACCATGGGAACTGACGCCTTTGACCTCAACTTTAATCTCCATGCGGCCGCGCTGACCCCTGTATATGCCGCCGTCGGTAGGCTCGGTTGAGACGACGAACTCCGGCTTCAATCCCGATTCCTTGATAATGTACTGCCAGCACAAACCGTCGCAATCTTCCTCCTGAACGGTCCCGGCCACTACCAGGGTGTAGTCGCCTTCCAGTCCAAGATCCTTGATAATCTTGCCGGCGTAGACCATGGAAGCCATACCACCTTCTTGGTCTGAGGCGCCGCGCCCGCCGATCACCTCGTCGTCCTCGTAACCTTCGTATGGGTCGAATTCCCAATTGTCCTTGTTGCCCACACCCACGGTGTCTATATGAGCGTCCATGGCAATCAGATGCTTGCCGTTTCCGATGGTGCCCAGGACGTTGCCCATGGGATCAATCTCCACTTTATCGAATCCCACTTTTTCCATCTCCTCTTTGATCCGCTCAACAACCGCCTTTTCCTGGCAGCTTTCGCTGGGTAAACCAATCATGTCGCGCAAAAATCGGGTCATATCGGGCTGGTAACTCTCAGCCAGCTCCTTGATCTTTGCAAAGTCTATCTGTGGCATGGGTTCAAATCCTTTTAGGTCTCGATTCTTTGTCCTTAATTTCATCAAACAACAGACGGATATTTGCCGTGCCAGATGATCTCGCGGTAGTTGACCGAATCGGTGGCACCTTCGGTGTTGAAGCAAAGCAGCCTGGAATCGGGACCAATCTCTAAAGCGGCTTTTAGAGCCTCAAAACCGGTATCGATCGTATCATTAATGGATATAGAATCATTCGGGTTAGGATGGATCAGTTGAGGGAATTGACTTTTTCAAGTTTCCTAAATAAATGTCTTATACATGTCAACAATTTTTAATAAGCCTTCATAAAATTTTCTAATAATAGTTCAAAAATATTGTAAAGAATACGATTTTAGGTTTAAATGTTGCCTGGCGAGGAGATGCTGATCGATTCAGAATCCAACACGAATTTTGCAGAATTTGATTTATCAAAGTTAGCCTAACCTTGTGCGGTGGATCATTTTGTTGTATATTTAATAGAATTTAAAAAAGGAGATGCAGTATTTTAAAATGGTGAATTCAATTATTGCGGCAACTGGCAGTTACATTCCGCCCGCGACCATACCGAACAAGCATTTTCTCGACAATGAGTTCTATGGAGATGACGGCTCTAAACTTGAGCGATCCAATCCAGAAATAATTAAAAAGCTCTGCGATATTACAGGCATTCGCGAAAGGCGCTACGTAACCGATGGGCTTACCACTTCCGATATTGCCTGCATGGCAGCAAGAGAGGCACTGCATGGCATAGATAAGGAAACCCTCGATTGCATTATAGTCGCTCAAAATTTAGGGGACGTTAAAGCGGACAATATAAGAGCAGATATGGTACCTACCATTGCGGCGCGGGTGAAACACAAACTGAGAATAAAAAATCCATACACCATCGCCTTTGACATTCCCTTCGGTTGCCCTGGCTGGCTGCAGGCAATGATAATGGCCGACTATTACATCAAATCAGGTGACGCGAAGCGTATTCTTGTAATTGGCGCTGAGATCCTGTCGCGGGTATCGGACCCCCATGATATTGACAGTATGATATATGCTGACGGCGCCGGCGCAACTATAGTTGAAGCGACGGACCAGGATGCCGGCATTCTATCCCACGTTACTCGATCGGATACCTATGACAATGCCTATCTTTTGTGGCTGGGCAAATCCTATAATCCGAAACGAGATGGGAACGATCTATTTCTCAAAATGCATGGCCACGAAATATACAAGTATGCTGTGAGAAATGTCCCCGAGGTGGTTAAAAAAACTTTGGACAAAGCCGGAATGGAACTGAGTGATGTACAAAAGGTCTTGATTCACCAGGCCAACGGAAAGATGGATGAGGCCATTTTACAAAGACTGTTTAAACGTTACAATATCAAAGAAATTCCTGCTGACATAATGCCCATGACGATATCTTGGTGTGGCAACAGTTCGGTGGCCACTCTGCCGACTTTGTTCGATCTGATCCAGAAAGGAAAATTGGAAAATCACCGACTTAATTCAGGAGATATCGCCCTCTTTGCCTCGGTTGGCGCCGGAATGAATATAAATTCAATGATCTATCGAATGCCATAAAATCCAAATCAAAAAGGTTTTATGGTTAATAAAATATCCTCTTTTATCTTGTCTGGTGGCAGATTTTCCGCATTGTTGGTGTACAAGACCACATGCTCCACGAGCAAGCTCAAACGCTTTAGAATAAGAAGTCTCATTTGGCCATCCAAATTCGGATTCCGGCTAATGAGGCGAATTTGCCGTTCAACAGCAGCGGTGGAATATTTTTTAGTACCTTCCAAGGCGTTTAGGTACGACTGGGTTAAATAATCTATCACATCAAATGTGTATCTTAACTGCTCCCTCTTCTTAGCTATCTCTCGATTTATGGAAACAAGGTCCGATTCCGGTATGGCTTGATTTGTTAATTTTTCAAGTATCTCCAATTCATTTTGCAGATCACTGCTCCTTAAGGTGTAATTGAGCAGAGATTCCATTGCAAATAGCGCTTGCCAGAAGATGCCCTCAATTACTTTATCCTCATAATTGACCAACAACGGGTTAATTTTCTTAATATATTCGGCTGCTGACTGCAGCGTCTTTTTGTCGGTGCCATCACTAACAGTTGCTGTAATGCTTTCCATTTCTGATAACAATTCGTTCACCTGCACCGATTCAATGACGGATTCCGATGTTTGATCAGCAGGTACAGACGGCCTTTGCTCTTCGGCCATCACTTTCCATTGCTGCCGGAGCGTCTCGCTTCGGTTCTGGGGCGTAACGATTCCCGACAACACGATCCTAAAGCCCAGATCGGTGTTGCGGTATACACCGTCTTCCAGAAAGAACGGGGCCTCTTCGCGTCGGCCGGGCATAATTTCATCTCTACCTTTACGATAGCTGCCACCCTTGATCACAAAGCCGCCCGTACCACCATGCAGTCGGGAACCAATGGAGAACCGGAATGCATCCAGCATCATTTCAGCAGCATTGCCGGCGGTATCGTAAAGACCCAGGGGATTGGGGCACCTGGTTCCAATCCACGATATCCTCTCGGGCGGCTTCGCTGCTCCGGCTTGGGTATAGACGGCAAAATCAGAAAAGGGATTGTCGTTTGTCGGGAAAAATTCCTCCCGACTCATTTGCGACGAGGATACCCGATGCCCCCCACGGGCGGCATATTCCCATTCGGACTCAGTGGGCAGACGAACAAATGCGAAACGACCGTCGGGGAATCTTGGGATTGCTTCCGGCTTGTTTTTCAACAGCCATTCGGTGTATTTTTTAGTGAACACAATGGCATCAAACCAGGAGATGTTTGTTTTTGGCCTCGGATCCTCGTTTGTGAACGGTTCGTCCCACCCGGGGCATTCATCACCCATGACCGTATTCCACTGCCAACTGGATATTTCGTATTTGCCGATGAAATAATAATAAGAAGATGATATCCCGTCATCAGAAACAGGGCACTGGCCTTTTCCTTGTTCGGTAATGTTTATAAGTTTATCGCGCCAAGGGTCAGGTAATTCGTTGAGTGCGAAGGCTCCTGCTATTGCGCCGGGCCGTTTTGCCTCCATAAAACCTTCATCTTGGCGGCGACAATCTTCGCATCCTATGTCGAACACATGATCTGCGAAAAAGGAAACGGCCGGTACGCAGACATGTTTCAGAATGAGTTTGCCCCCGCAGGGCATCGGCAGCTCAAAGTCGTCATCGGAGGGAAAGGGATTCACCATATCTTTGATTATAGGAGTTTGAGAGGTGCGCTTGTATTTGTGAGAGGGACAATCCAGCGAGGACGCCTCCGCGGATGATAATGCCAGGAGCGATCCAATCAGCAGAATTATTGTGAAAAGCTGATTGAGTTTTAATATATAGGCTAATACAATGTCCGCTGCTTTAGCTTTCGGAGATGCGGCTCGGTAAACGGTCATATGAGTCGGACTAGACATCACGAATAACCTTGGAAGGCTCAATCCTTGTTACCCGAAACGCAGCATAGCCTGAAGCAACTATGGATAGGCTAAGGGTTAATAGGAAGGCAATCATCAAGTGAACCGATGATAACCGGCAAACATATTCGCTTTTGGCCAAATACTGCCCGAACAAATGGTTGATGATGACCTGCGATATAAAATAAAGTCCAACCGCGAGTGCAGTACCGAGGGTGCTGGTGGTTATGGACTGTACGATCGGAAACCAGATAATATTTTTTGTGGAAAAACCGATCAGGCTGGTCACACCTAAATGCCGGCTCTTTCGATTTACATTTGCCAGAATGTTGCTTGCCATTGAAGCAAAATAGCCAACAACAGCGACAATCGAAATAAGTTTGAAGATGATGGTGAAAGAACGATCCAGATTCTGAACCACCTCAATTTCATCGGCCTTGGTGTAAACCTCGATACCCTGATTTAAAAGCCCGTCGCGCACAATGGCAACCTCGTAAATGGTGCGGGCATATAGTCGAAAACTCGGATACGATCGGTCCCGTGGCTCCTGACTATTTCCAGGCCAGGAGAACGTTATTGAACCGAAACCGTCCCGATAGTCTTCAGTCGCCTCCAAAAGAGGTAAACGTACAAAAGCGGCATCACGTAAAAAGGCTTCAAAGGGAAGAATCGATACCACTGTCAAGTTTATGGTGACCTGTTCCTTTTTACCGCCCTTCGTTCGCCCAACTCGACCAATGATGATTTCACCGGCGGTTACATTCAGCTTGCGAGCAGCTGAGGCCGAAAGGGTAATTTCACTGTTCTCGGCCGGCACGCGGCCCCATTTTTCCAGCAATGGATCACCCTTAGCGGTAGGGATAAGATCTACCGCCAGTGTCCGCTTCTTACCGGCTTCTTGATATCCAAGAATCATACTCGCAGCAATCGAACGTGTTTGCGGGATGATAAACGCGACCTCCGAAAGCGCTGCTTGTTGCGAGATCCATTCGCGACTGAATCGACCGCTCCCAATTGGTGAAATTTCGAGGTTGCGGGGATCTTTTATCAATCGATCTGCCATGGTATGAATAATGCCGTTTTTGACTCCAAACAAGACCAGCAGAGGGGCCAAAACGGCCGCCAGTCCCATTATGGCACAGGCCGAAAGTAAACGTTCATGGGAATAATCCCGCAAGGAAAGACGAACAATGGTTTTTAGTCCATTCATTTTATCGTTTGCTATCCTAAAACCGTTGCTTGAACGGTGCCATCGGTTTCTTGCTGGTCGAGATTGAATTTTAGGCGTCGGAAGCCAAGTGTTTTCACTCGTTCCCATTCATGGGTTGCGACGATGAGGGTCACACCGTTTTCATCTGCAATTTGAGTGAAAAGCCCCATTATTTCTTCGGCATTGATTGGATCCAGGGAAGCTGTTGGTTCATCGGCAATGACGACTGAAGGGCTATGGGCCATAGCTCTGGCAATCGCAACCCGCTGCCGTTCTCCAACCGAAAGCTGGCCGGGCAATTTTTTCAGGTGACGTTCGATTCCCAATTTAGCCGCCAGAGCAACAACGGCTTTTTTTTCCGGCAAGCCGAGCCCATATCTGCTTAACGCAATATTATCATAGACGGAAATGAATGGCAGCAAGCCGCCGGTTTGGAGGACATAGCCGACAAAGCGCATCCTTGTTTTGGCCAGGATATCCATGTGTTTATGTTTCCAGGCATCGGCGACATCCAGTGACTTTTGTTGATCGGCATAAAACTTGAATCTGTGAACTTTATCCGGTCGCAGAACCATTGCCAGTGTGTCAAGCAGGGTACTTTTGCCACAACCGCTGTATCCTACGAGAGCAACTTTTTCTCCACGTAGTATAATCAATTGTGGAACTTTCAGTACAAAACCGTGCTCACCTTGCCAGTGTTTGGAAACCTCCAATAATTCAAATACCGGTTCAGCTCCACTTCCGTAATCAGTTTTCGAGTGAGTATCTACGCGTGGATCGACAGATGAACTGTGCGTGACTGGCAAGATTATCTCCTAAAGGGCTAGGGCATCATACTTAAAGGCACTCTGTAAACCATTTCTCCAGGATCTTCGGTACCGAAACTGACCCAATTCTCGACGTCGTCGTGATATTGTCGGTAACGCTTTATTTTTGACTTCAAGTCGTCGATAAGCGCCTGTTGTTCCCCGACACTCATGCGATACCAGTCGTCTTCCGTTAAACGCATAATGCTGCTTCTGTAAGGCAGGTCGTCGATGAATTCGCCGAGTAAACCGAGTTGGCCCAGGTTGTTGGTGGGATTTTTGCTGAATTGAGAGGGATCACGTGATATTTGGGCGGCTGCCGACAATATACCCCGAAAAAAATCCCTTGCCCCAGTGCGTTTCGTTCTTTGGGCTTGGTCCAATACAATTCTTAGGTGTCTATGCAGATCGCTAAGTTGGTTTTTGGTCAGTAAAACAGTTACATTGAAAGAGGGTATATCCGGCCGCATCAAATCCATGTCCGAAACCCATGACGTGACAACATGGGGTGCCTGGACTTTGCCACGCCAACCTAAATACTCAAGCTGCATCGAATACCCCAAAATGGCCGCCTTGCGTGTTGCATCTGCAACGATATCCTGAGGTCCATTATTTGAAGGCATTGGCAGCTGGAGGCGTTCGCCGGCACTGGTCGCTCGGACCAGCTCTACCATTTGGGCGGCTACGCCTTGGACCACCCGTCCGTAGGTTTGAACGCCGTCTACCGTGTTGCTGGCATCGACCGGAAAATACAGATCACCTATAGTCGGATCGGATTGCCCGGTAAGCGCCTTATACTGCGATTCAGCAAAAGAGTGGTTGTTTAATTTTTTACCCAAAGGCGTCTTGATGTGAAGCACAAATAGTTTAATGCCTGCAGCGGCTGCTAGATCTGCAATTTGGGCTTCATTCATACCGGTTGTGGAATAGGGATCATCATTGCGAATGGCGCCTGCATCGGTGATGAGAATAATCAACCGGGACTGGTATGGTGTCCAGTTTAGCTTTTCGATCGCAGTTTTGATGCCTGCAAATGCATCTTCATTGAAAGAGTGGGTGGACACAGGGGCCTCGTCCGTATCTGCCAGTGCGAGTTCGAAGCCTGCCCGGTCACGTTCATCCCTTACATCGGAAATCACTTTGCTGACATATTCAAGATCCGGTGTTCTTTCAATATTGCTGCGGAAAGCAACCAGACCAAATGCAACCTGCTCAGCCAATCCTTCCTCTGCAATAGCGTCATAAATTTTGTTAACAACCTGCCGGGTTCGCTCTATGTAGGGCTTCATGGAGATAGTTGTGTCAATTACGAAAACGATTGCCGTCCGCAAATCGGAAATCTCCTGCAAGTCTCCGGAACCGGGATCGATAGAGGCGACTTCAAGGAATTTTACCCCTTCAAATAGTTCGACCGTCTGAAATATTGGCATGAGGTAAAATCTTTGCCGTGAGACAGCTTCCTCTGGCGGTTCCATCGCCAGAATTGGAAAGTCTTCAGATACTGAATTATCGCCGGATTTAATCGCGCCGAATTCAGAAGTCAGTTGGCCTGCGCGACCCCCTGGAGATTGAGAGCCGGCGACCTTTTCCAAGGAATCGAGATCTTTAAAAAATAAGACCGGATTGCGACCGACTCTCTCAGTAAATCTCAACGTTAAGGATTGGCGCCAATCGGAGACCTTTGAACTTTTGATCCAGCCGATTGGTTTACAGTTACTCGATGGGCCTACATTCACCCATTTCATCCCGTCCACGGTGTCTCGTTTATATACATACAGCACAGTAAATGGAGTCACCGCAAATTGCAATATCGGTCCTGATGCATCTGGAGCTTTGTAAAGCGTCGCTCCGGGGTGTGAAATTACTCGCTGGAATAGGGTTTTCTTTCCGGGTAAAAGCAAGGGTTTGCATTGCTGAGCCGGCACAGCGTCTGTCCAACACAGCAATACACAACCCATGAGTATTATAATTCGTGCAAATTTTGTGTAAGAAATTTCACGTCGAATCATCATATTTCACATTCTCAAGGTTGGGATTCAGTGCCAATTCTTTAATAGTTGACTTGCTTCGTGTGAACCCTTGTTCGCACGTTCTTCAACCCACTGCCGAAGCGAAGCAAGTTGCTTCCTGGCTTGTTCCTGCCCGCCTGCCAGCGCTTTGTGGTACCATTCATAGGCGCTTTCAGGGTTTTTTCGGATGGTTCCGCTAGGCATGTTATTGGTTGGATCGTAATATCGCGCTACGATTAATGCGGCTTCTGAATTGTCATTTTCAGCCGCATATTCCAGCAAAAGAAAAGCAGCATCGGCCCGTTCAGCACTTTCAGGTAACGATTTGGCTAATGACAGGGCTTTTTCGGGACCAATATTCTCGCTCAGGGCTTTGCGTGCCTGCTCCAGAACCGGCGCATCAACCGGGTAGGATGGCGGCGGGGGTGCCGGCGGCGTTATGGTTATCTTTTCAGCTGGAAGATTCGCCATACGTGGCAGCTTGGTTTTGGTATTCTCCCCAGGCTGTTGCTTTTCAGCCGGCACCGATTCACGACTGGCCTGTTGATAGATATAGGCAGCAATAGCACCAAATAGAATGCCGACAACGGCGCATGCCGCCAGGAAACCCATTCGGCCTTTAGCGAAATTTTTCACTAACATCTCCTTATCCAGCGCAACCAATTAAGAGAAGGGCACCAATTGGTGTTGTTGTACAAATTCAGAAATTTTTTTATTAATCTCGGATGGGCACTAATTGGAAACGAAAATTATCCAAACGAGAATTATCCAATCGATTGGTTTGGATGTATTATATAAGCTTATACCTTTTCCTTAATTCTTTCAATTCAGAAAGATATGCATTTCTATAATTTAGCCCCTCCTGATTTTTGATTTCTTCATAAGTTAGCTGAAGATGGGGCCGTATGTCAATTCCGTTTGGATTTAGGTCTTCGCTATTTGCGCGTTCGATTATTAATATACAATAGAATTTGGCGATAACTCTTACTTTCGGATCCCGCCTGAAAAGGTAATTTCTGCCGCCGAGTGTTTCTAAGAAAAAGCAGGCATATTCATACAAATGTTCCAGTGATGGTATCGGCAGCGCTAGGTTGGGTAAATGTTGAGCATTGGTGCTCCATAGATAAAACGTGTGCATTAACGGCTCAAGAATGTTCGATTCCCATTTCAATACATCCTTTAAGAAATCCACCCGGTTTTTTCCCAAAGTTCTATAAAAGTAAAATACGTTTTTTACAAGGTAGTGAAGGGATTGTGTTTCTCCGGCAACAATGGGTAGATCGGTATTTAACCTTTTGTAAATTTGACCAAACTGCTCTTGGGTCCCCGTTGAAAAATTGTAGAATTTTATGTAAGGTCGGTTATCAAGATATGTAAAAAAGGATGTCAATAATCTTTCTATCTCGTCAACATCCAGTTCATCGGAGATGGGTTTCTCAATGACATCCTCCGTACCGAAAATTTTGATCATTTTTTCTTTAGCGGAATACCGTTCAATGTCCCATTCAGGTCCTGAAGAATCCTTATGACCGTGAATGTTTTGGCTTTGAATACGGGCTAGGCAAAAATTTGACGCACCCTTTTGACAGTATGCTGAATTCTCGCCATACCTCTGGTCAATGATGGTATAGCCCCAAAAACAGATGTGACAATGGATAAAAATTACAACTAGCTTGGATAAATTTCGTTTTCTTTTAAGCAACCACGGAACCATACTTGGATATCACAATTTATCTGAAGACTTGTTTAAATTGATTTTATTATTTTGGGATAGTTCGAGATGGATTTAATGTTGAATCCACTGTTACATGCCGATGCAGTTGGAGTCTAATAAATGCAAAAATCGTGACAAAAATCAAAGAAAAAGAAAGAATTTTTCATCGTTGGAGTATGGCCGCGTTTTGGGATTTTTAAACCGAGAATGAAGTATTCATGAATTATACCGGGTGGCACTAAAATCAGCGCGCGAGATCTACATCAGCGCCCGTCAATTCTGCTTTCTTCTGTTCGAAAAGCGTTTTTACTAATGACGCTCTGTATGCGTTTGGCAAATTGATCCCTTTTGCAAGGTTCGGGTTAACGTTGCTTCCACACTGGATTGCGTTTCTCCAGAAACGCCTTTATTCCTTCTTCAGCGTCCTCTGCAGTGCACAGCCGTGCAAAAACTTCGTTCATATAATCAAAGGCCTTATGGTAGTCGAAATCCTCTGCTTCGTAATAGGCTTTCTTGCTGAGTTGGACTGCAATCGGGCTTTTCTTTGCCAGTGTTTTTGCCCATTGCAGAGCCTCACTATCTAATTCGTCCGCCGCTACGACCCGATTCAGCAGCCCCATCTTTAAGGCTTCTTCAGATTTAATAAGGTCACCGTATAGCAACAATTCCAGCGCCTTCTTGCGACCCACGGATCGTCTCACGGCGACGACAGGTCCGACGCAATTTAGTCCGACATTTATAGCCGTAAGGCCCATTTTGGCGTTGGTTGACGCAATGGCAAGGTCTGATGCCGCCACAAGCCCAGCTCCATTTGCCACAGCAATACCATGTACCTGGGCAATAACCGGTTTTTTCATTCCACTGATAGTTATAAACGGACGTTCCATCCGCTCGATCCATTCACGATATTCCAAGGCTGTTTTTCCGAAGAATTCGTTGATATCAATTCCTGCCGAAAAAGCCTTACCCGCTCCCTTTAAAAGGATAACCCGCACTTGGTCGTCCTCATCCAAATCCAGGAGTGCTTGATTGAGTTCGTTTGCCATGGGCGTGTTAAACGTGTTCATATGATCCGGTCGATTCAACGTCAATTTGGCTACGAAATCATCAGATACCTCAATTAGAACGTTTTCATAGGTCATTTTGGGATCCCCCTCTCATTTAAGATTATCTAGATCAGTGTAAACAATACCATATGGAATTTTTGAAAATTTTGCAATAGTCCGGTATGCTGATAAAACCTGATTTTTGAGGAGGGGGGATACAATGGAGATTGTGGGGATGAACTATATGATTTCAAATTTTAGGAGAACTGAAAACGACAACATTGCTGCTTTGTCTTCTTTTTCGCTTTCAACTCCAATCATGCCGTCCTGCAATTTTACAAACTGTTTTGTTAAGGATAATCTCAAGCCGGTTCCCTGGTCTTGGCACCTGGCTGAACCGTCGATCTGATCCTCGGCCTTTATTCCAATTCCGGTATCGACTACCGCTATTTCAATACATTTTTTTATTTAGTTTTAGAATCAAATAGCGCTTTTTCCGCTTTGTGGATCAGTAAATCGATTGAATCGGCGTCGGAAGGATAGACGGCGATGCCCATATTTAACGACGACCAATTCGTTGACACCGTTTTAGGGCATACGGAGAAATGATTCAGGATTTTATCCTTTATTCGACCCGCGGCTATCCAAGCTCCTTTTTCATCGGTATTAGGTAAAACCATCGCAAATTTTCTTTCTTTGCAACGCGCACCGATATCAACTTCTCGAATATTGCCTTGAATCAGTGCTCCCACATCTTTTAGAAATTCCTCCCCCGCCGGATGCCCGAGACTGTTGGGGTGTGGTCTGACATTCGATAGCTCTATCATAATAAGCGCAACCGGTCTACTGTCTCGCTCAGATCGTTTGATTTCATGTTCTAAAAAGTGTTTGAAATATGAATGGTTGGCTAGCCCGGTCAGACTGTCGGTAATCGCAGATTGAACACTTCCAGTATTGCCGGCGTAGAGTCTATCCAAATAAGTTTTTTTCTTTAGCAAGGCCTTTACACGTGCTCTTAACTCATTAATATTAATTGGTTTTATTAGAAAATCATCTGCCCAAAGCTCAACTTGCTTGTGCTTGGTCTCCAGATCTTCCGAACTGGCCAACATAAGAATCTGTGTATTAGCGGTTTGCTCTCGCTCTTTCAACTGGCAGCAGGAATCAAAGCATTCTTCACCCTGAAGCATAACGTCGAGTAAGATTAAATCTGTCCGCTTTTTGTCAGACATGGCGATGGCCTCTTTGGTTGTTTTTTTGATGACAACCTCGTATGGCTGGCCATTAAGATACATTTGGATTAATTTCGCATCATCTTCATCATCGCACACCAAAATCAAAGTCGGAATATCCGTTTCAGCAGGAAGATATTTTTCCTTTCTTTCAGAACCATTTGAAGACTCAATTCGCCTCTGCCGCTTCCATTTGTCTTGATATTCTTTGGTACGAAGCAGGGATTTCACCCGTGACCTCAGTTCCGGAGCATTCACCGGCTTATTGAGAAACTCATCGGCGCCTGCTTCATGACCTATGACTTTGTAGTCGGCCATATCATACGCGGTGATCAGTATAATCGGTATATCGTTTGTGTGAACGTCGGCCTTAAGCGCCCGAGTTACTTCAAATCCATCCATACCGGGCATCATGATATCCAGCAAAATTAAATCGGGTGATTCTTTGTTTACTTGCTCTAATGCTTGCTCACCGTTCAAAGCCGTCTTAATCTCATAGCTGTCCGAAGCAAGAATGGCCTCCAGCAGTTTGACATTTAATGGTTCATCATCGACAATAAGAATCCGATTATTGTTACGGGGTTGTCGTTTT
>JASFJP010000015.1:0-18070 GCA_050121225.1 Desulfobacterales bacterium | reverse complement strand
GCTAGCAGAATCAGCAACTAAATGACCACCAAGGAGCAAATTTATGCCGGCGACCCTGAATCATCTGGACTACTACCGTCTTCCCTGGAATTTTCCTGATAACGGAATATCCTGGTTGGAACCGACCACCGACTGCAATCTTCGTTGCGAAGGCTGCTACCGCGATCCTACCGGACCCGGACATAAATCGCTGGATGAAATCAGAGCAGATCTTGAAGTTTTTCAAAAACTAAGAAGAAGCGATTGTATGAGTATCGCGGGGGGGGATCCGCTTGTTTATCCGCAAATCATCGAGCTTGTTGGCATGATAAAAGACATGGGGTGGAAGCCCATCATCAACACCAATGGTCTTGCCCTTGATAAGACCTTGCTGTGGGAGTTGAAAAAGGCCGGGGTGTTCGGTTTTACCTTTCATATTGACACCAGCCAAAAACGGCCGAAAGTAAATGCTGCCTCGGAAACCGAATTGAATGAATTGAGGCTGTATTACGCCGAAATGCTGGCGCAGATTGGAGGCATCGCCTGCTCGTTTAACGCAACTGTTTCAGAGAAAACATTTCATGAAATTCCCGATATGGTGCGTTGGTCTCAAAAACACGCAGATATCGTTCACACGATGGTCTTCATATTATTTCGGTCCCCGGAATTATCCGGTAATTTTGACTTCTACGCCAATGGCAAACAAATAGACATCGAGGGAACGTATAAAGAAAGCGATTGGGGCGGCAAAGACTTTCTAATGGCGCCGCATATTGTCGAAAAGATCAAAGAGGCTGATCCGGAGTATGAACCTTCGGCCTATTTGAACGGCACGGCCAATCCAAGTTCGTTGAAGTGGTTATTGGCCAACCGCATCGTACACAATAACAAGACTATGGGCTACGTGTCTCCGCGCTTCATGGAACTGGTGCAGACCTTCAATCATCTCTTCACCGGAACCTATCTGGCCTACGCCCAGCCCAAAAGCGTGTCTCGAGGCAAAATAGCCGCCTTCTTGGTCGGTTTGATCGACAAACCAATGCGCCGCATATTTTTCAATCTTATAAAAAATTCGATAAGAAATCCGACAAATTTTTTCAGGCCGGCCTTCATTCAAAGTTTGATGATCATCCAACCCGTAAACCTTGAGGCCGACGGCCGGCAGGATATGTGTGACAGTTGTCCGGACATTACGGTGTACAACGGTAAATTAGTGTGGAGCTGCAGGCTGGAGGAGCTGAACGATTATGGGGCGTTTCTTCAGACGGTACCCAAACAAAATTGAGAGTTGCCGCCGTTTAGCGGAACCCCCCCTGGCGATAAAGCCGCCAGGATAGCACCCACATTGCCAGCAAAGGATGCCGTCTGAGGCGGGCGTCAACGTCGACCGCTATACCAGAGTGGCGTTGGATTTTCCACAGGATATAGTCCACACCGCCTTCGAATGTGGTCATGCCTTTGAGAAGTCTCAAAACGGAAAGTATCTTTCCCTGAAGACGTCGCACACCCCAGGTTAAACGGGAGACCAGGCGGATATGATTGGAGATGCGGGTTCGATAACTGACGCAACCCTCATGGTTGATGATCTCTGAAACGTAAGGTACGGCATCTAAGGCCATAGGGGTGATCTCTTCGTAATAATCGCCTGCAGCCTCATATAAACGCACCAGTTTATCCGGCCGCTCGGCCCGTAGCTCAGCCCGATAACTGAACTCAAGGCCCTTGCTCCACAATTCTCGAGCCGAAAACTCAGATTGAATCCGAGGCAACACCCGTCTCATAAACGTGATGACCGCTTGGGCTAACGCCTTATGAACTCGCGCCGTAACCTGGTTATCGCGGGTATAGAGCAGCGCCGTAGGTTGGCAGAACCGGCCCCATAGATAGGAATGAAACCAGCTCATGGAGCACCCCTTGAGCAAATCCGTCAGTGACAGCACCGCGTATTTACTTCTCACCACGTGTCCGTTAAAGGGCAATTCCAGATAAAAAACATTCGGAGGCAGCAGTTTATTCAGCACCGCCTGTATCGTTCGTCTGTAAACAGACCGATAGTCATCCACCAGTAGGTACAAGTCCACCAGCCCCTCAAGGTCATCTCCCGATCGCAAACACGAACCATAAAAAAGAATGCCTTGAACAGAATCCCCATGGCGCAACATAATTTCGTTGATCAGTGCGCTCACGGCTGGCGATGCATCTCGCCGATGTGCCTGCTGGATTTTAGCAAGCAGCTGGGGAGGAATTTCCATGACTATAACCGTAGAAATGATGCCTGTCCGCCTTCTTCCACCACAACAGGACCTAGCCGGGGATCAGGGAAATACAGCTCCCCATCGAGAGTAAAGCCACTTTGAAGATCTAACTGCACCTTATGAACATTATGACTGATGTATCCGTTTTTAGACTTTGGATATCGGTTATCTCGTTTAAAAACCAATTGAAATATCGTAGGCAACAAATGCCGGGGGCGGCTGCCAACAGCAGTGAATTGCAGAGGCCCATCTTCAGTACCCCAAAAAGGGCGCAAGCCTAAAATCACTCGTTCAAGTGTGCTAATAAGAACAAGCAGATAGTCCTCCGGTTTCGATTGGTGTTGATCCCAAGCAATGTTTATGGGAATCGGATTCACGACGTTTCTACTTTTAGTCGCCAAGGCCGCCAGATATCGACCCAGAATCAATAAATGCGCTAATTCGCCTCGTAGACCCCAGGTTTTTACCTTTTCATGAAAGAAACGGATTCCCTGATAGATCGCACCCGCACCAAAAAACAGCCCATACAAGGGCTCCTGATTCCCCGCCGTTGATACCCGCAATACCGGACGTTGCTGGATGTATGCCTTATCGTCTCCGCTCATCGACCAATGCATCAATCTTCGCAACGCCTTTTTCCTGGAACCCCTTAAACCTAAATCTTTGGAAAGCATGTTGGCTGTGCCTCCTTGTAAAAGAGCCAGCAACGGCAGTGATTCAAAATGTCGGTAGCGAAATAGAGCTGTGAGAACCGCTTGGACAGTGCCGTCTCCGCCGCACACGGCTACCAGATTGACGTTTTTGCGGGCAAAATATTCCAATGCCGATCTTATATCTTCGGGCGTTTGAACATCCCGTTGCAATCCCCGAGGAAAGTCGGCGATAATTTTTCTGATAGTGTCTAAGCCATTGCGGTTATTGCCGCTTAGCGGATTAATCAGAACCCCGATACGCGGAGTTTCAGCCGATTTTGAAAAATGTGGTGACATGTCATCCTGTTTCTTTTTAAGGGGCATAGGCCCACCTACAAACATATCAATAAACATATTTGCCATAATTACCTCGGTATGTGATAAAGTAGATCAATGGCTAAAACGCCTCACAGCCAGATCTTCTTGTATATATTGGTTAATTGGTGTTTACTTACCCTGATAAATCTGATGTTACATGACAATTTCGCGCCCCGCATAAACCGGTCGTAGCAACACCGCAATCCCAGTTTATCGGGGAATAAATGTAATTGAAATCTATAATCTGCGTGCAGGTAACAATTGGCATATTTCAAATAATGCCTGATGAATCCAAATGTGATGGTTGTATCGTCTGATGCCCCGGAAAACAGTCGCGATCCCGTTGGGCTTAATGCCGCCCCAGCCCCGGATGCAGCGATTACAGTAGCCCATGTGTCCGATCCGCATATAGCATATATGAACGGTATCAAGCCCAGTGAGCTTCTGAGTAAGCGGCTGTTGGGATACCTGAAATGGATCTTGCACCGCGGGGCCCGACACAGTGATGAGATCCTCTGGGCTTTAGTGGATGATTTGAAAGAGACACGACCTGATCATATCGCTGTCACCGGAGATCTCACCCACCTGAGTTTACCGACAGAATTTCTAAAAGCCCGGCAATGGTTGCATGCTTTGGGTTCCCCCTCACAGGTAACTGTTATTCCCGGCAACCACGATGCCTATGTTCATATTAACTGGCATCAAGCCTACGCTCATTGGATCGACTACATGCGCTCTGACAAACCACCGCCGCAGACTGATGCACCCAGCGGATTCGATAGCGTTTTCCCCAGCTTGCGCATCCGAGAATGCGTTGCGTTCATTGGCATATGCACCGCAAATCCCAGCGCACCGTTTCTTGCCGTCGGGCGCATGGGTACTAAACAATTGCAAAAGCTACAACAGATCCTGGTCCAAACATCCCGACAACATCTTTTCCGTATTCTGTTGATCCACCATCCACCGGCATCTGGAACTGTTAGCTGGCACAAACGCTTGACTGATGCCAAAGCGTTGCGTGACATTATCGCACGGCATGGTGCCGAGCTTATTTTACATGGTCACGCCCACCGTACCGTCCAAAAATATTTAAACGGGCGGCCAGCCCGCGTACCGGTAATCGGCGTTCCCTCGGCATCGGCACTGGTTTCTGCGCAGCCAAAGAGAGCCCGCTATTACATCTACCGCATTTGGCCCAACCCCGACGAATGGAGTGTGCAGCTTTCCACGCGGATCTACTCGCCGGATAAACATCGCTTTACTGCGGAAAAAGAATGGCGTTTTTCTATGCCTCACCTTTCGAATGCAGATGGTAACCGAAATCCATAGATGTTCAACTGACGCTAAGTGAAGCGTCGCATTTGCCAAAGAGCGATACTTGAGATTGAAACCACCGGTACAACGGCGGTTACAAATGGGTTTAAACTAAACAAAAGACCTAAATGAATTATAACCTGATCCGCAAAATAGAGTACAATTCCGATCGTGGCACCCAGCGTGATGCGTTTTCCCGCGCCTTTTCTGCGAGTTGATCCGAACAAAAAGGGAAGGGATAGCAATACCATGGCACCCGTTGTCAGCGGTATGGTCAACTTACGCCAGAAAGCCAGTGAATATCGGTCCGTATTCTGACCACTTTCCTTAAGCGCTTGAATAAAATGGTGCAGATCGGCGGACGATAAGCTGTCCGGAGGAAGCTCCAAGATATTTACCTGATCTGAACTTAAAAATGAATCCAGCTTCAAGCTGGGTAAATGCTGTGTGGTAATACCCTGCTCCGTGATTACCTTTTGAGTAATTCCTCTAAGGACCCATTGATTGTTATCCTTAATATTCGCTTCCCGAGCGTGGGTATAGCTGCGCAAACGTCCCTGCTCGTCACATTCAAAGATGTTAAGATCGGCTGCGTTTCCGCCGTAAAGTGTTTTACCGACGTGGATATATGAAGAACCGCGACGAGCCCAAAAACCTTGTTTTGTTAAGGTTACACGTTTACCATTGAGTGCCAACAACCGTCGTGTCCGAGCCTGCTGATCCATCGGCGGGACGACGATCTCAGCCAGCATGCCTGTTGCAAGAATCAAGATGGTGCCGCTAATAAATACCGACCAGCAGATCCGCCGTACTGAAAACCCACCCACTTGCATGGCAAGGAGTTCCCGGTGATCAGCCAGTAACCCTAAAGCCACAATACTACCAAGCAAGGTGCATATGGGCATCAAGTCAAGTACTCTCCTGGGAAGGGTAAGTCCGACGAAAATAAAGGCGTCTTTCAGGGTGTAATAGCCCTTACCAACGTCGCTCAACTGGCTGACAAGTTCAAGAAAACTAAACAATGCAACCAGGACGAGAACAATGAGGAAAACACCCCGAAGGAATCTTGTTCCAATATATAGATCGAGAATTTTCATGTAAATTTTAGTCTCGCTCGCCAGCGGGTCAGCATGGCTGGTTGCCACAAAATTATGAGCAACAAACCTGCCAGCAATAGATGAACCCACCATAGCCCCGGGACGGGATTCACGACAGCTTTTTCCACCCATTTTTTGGCTATGGCACCAAGATTGTAATAAACAGCAAAAACCAACACCGCTGTGACTACTTTGGCATATTTCCCCCGTCGGGGTGACGAGTGACTCAGGGGAACACCGAGCAATGCCAATAGTATGGTTGATACCGGAACCGAAAGGCGCCATTGGAGTTCCGCGATTTCTTCCAGCGAATTTGAGCGTGCCAGTTTAGCTGTTGAAATCGCTTTGACTCTTGATTTCATTTTAACATTTTCCACCGGTTCCCAAGGCATCGCGGATTGGTCGAATTGAACAATTCGACCCTCCTCACCTGAATTTGAAAACTCGTAAAGGTAGCCATCGGTGAAGACTAGAATTTGTTTGCCGCTTATCTTTTCATCAAATTGCCTGGCTCGCCGGGCAAAGATGACTTGCAGGGAATCCTCGTCTTTGGTCTGAATAAATACACGTTGGGCTCGATTCTGCTGCGGGTCAACATCATCTGCAAAAATTACGCGATGCCCGTTATCAATAGCATAAAAATTCCCGCCTTTCATCCGCGTCAGGTCGAAATTGGATCTTGCCCTCTCCCTCAACAGAAAAAATTGATGGTAGGCCCATGGGCGAACGTAAAGAGACAAACCCGATACCAACACGGCGATGATCACAGATAGGAAAAAGACCGGCCGCAGCACCCGTAAGGTACTCACACCACAGGCAAACAGGGCCGTCATTTCAGAGTCTTTGTATAGTCGTCCTAAGGCTATTATGACGGACAGATATAATGTCAGGGGCAGCAATACCTCAAGGGCGACTGTGATTCGAAGCAGAATCAAAATAAAGACCATGCTACCCGGCAATTGGCCGCTGACCGCATCCGCCAGATAACGGGCGGACATGTAACAGCCAAAAATAAAGACTAAAACCGAACATATCGTCAATGTCGGCTTAATGATTTCGCGATGTATATATCGGTCAATGATCAATTGACTAACCCCAAAAAACGCGTGTGCCTAAATTCATTCGGCATATTGGGCTGCAAGATGCAGGTAACCTCAAATGCGAAGAATTAATCGCGAATTTTTTCCATATTAAAAAACGTTACTAAACTACCTGAGCTTAGAACGCTTTATGAATCGTAACGAGATTTCATTTGGTTATGTACGATCACCCGGCAACGACAGGAATTGGCAGATTACAAGAATTTTTTTTACACGTCATGATCTAAAAAATACGGCTTACTTATCCAAATCGATTCCGAGTCGCTTATCAAAAAAAGCGATGGCGTTAAATAGTATTTCCTTGAAATATTCTGCCTGTTCAGGTGATAAACCAAGCGATGTCGATATCGTACCGTAAACATCTGCTTGGGTTCGCTTTATTTCAGCCAGCACCTGTTCACCTTTCTCGGTTAGGCTAACAGTAGTAACACGTTGATTTTCAGGTAATATTCTTTTATCAACGAGCTTCTTGTCTTTCCATAATCGAGTAATAGTTGTTGAAATCGTACTGTTGCTGACTGTGGGGCACAAATTCCCTATTTCTGAAATACTCATGTTACCTTTCATGCCCAACAGCTCTAAGATAAGGCTCTCGCGGTCCGTCAAATCGCCGACTCGCTTTTCCGATATTTTAGAGGCGATGTATAGGCGCACCCTAAACGCCATCTCATAAATGAGCGTTTCCGTACTTTTTTTCATCATCTCCCCCTACACCAACATCCTGATAATTCAAATCGAGACAACACGAAAGTATTTATAATACAAAAAATGTACTTTGTAAAGAGTTTCCTGCCCAAAATTTAAAGATATTTTAATATTTCAAATTTAAAAATAATATTTTAGTAAATATTTAAAATTTAGAAATGATTGATTTATGTCTCAATGATATTTTGGTAAAATCAAAATTCAAGTAATTCCGACACGCTTCCCGGAGGCTGGATTGCCCACGGCGTAACTGTGCGCCTGGCAGTACCATTTGCGAAAGCTTTTTTATTCGGGAGAATATAAAAAAATGCCCAATTGGTGTCAAATAAAAACGGATTTTACTCGAATAACCGGTGAGATAGGCATTTTTTGGATATTGACCTGAACATGCAACCCGTGTATCATGCCTCACTCCAGCCAGCAAGGACCTGTACAGCTGCTATATAAATAGCTCAACAGTGAGAAACGGTCATGACCCCCCAAAAAAGTTCATCAATTTCAAGGTTGCGAATAGAAAGAGTTGAAGGTCAACGCGCTTTGAAAGAGTTCATATGCTTGCCGTGGTCGCTTTATAAGGAAGACCCGGTCTGGGTGCCGCCGTTGTTGATCGAACGACGAATGCATCTTTCTTCGAAAAACCCCTATTTCGAGCATGCCACCTATTGTTCTTGGATTGCTTATCGTGATGGGCAAGCAGTGGGTCGCATATGCGCCCAAATTGATCAACTGCATCTTGATCGCTACCAAGACGCTACCGGTTTTTTCGGGATGCTGGAAGCTGAAGACCGCTTGGAAACCTTTAAAGCTCTCATGTGTAGGGCCGAATCCTGGCTGCGCGACCAGGGGATGAAACGGGTATGGGGGCCGTTTAATCTTTCCATCAACCAGGAGATCGGTATGTTGATAGAGGGTTTCGATACTTCTCCGTCATTTATGATGGGGCATGCGCGCCCCTATTACGGCATGCGCATAGAAGAGAGCAGTTATAAAAAGGTAAAAGATGTGTTGGCTTACCTGATTGACGCCCATTTTGAACCTTCTGCGGCAATGAAGACAATTACGAAAAGAGCCCAGAATCGGGTGCGAACCCGACCGCTTCGAAAATCGCAGTTTAAGAAGGAACTAGAAATTATTCAGGATATTTACAATGACGCCTGGTCCCAGAACTGGGGCTTTGTTCCCTTCACCCAGAGGGAATTCGATTCCATGGGCAACGATTTGAAGCTTCTGGTGAATGAAGAGCTTGTGCGCATCGCCTATGTGGATGATGAGCCGGCCGCCTTTATGGCGGTGCTTCCGAACCTTAACGAGATTATTCGGGATATAAACGGAAGGTTGTTACCTTTTGGTTGGCTAAAGATGGTATGGCGCCTGAAGGTGAGATATCCTCAAACTGCTCGAATTCCTTTAATGGGTGTCCGCCGCCAATACCAGGATAGTCTTTTGGGCGCCGCGCTTGCCTATATGCTAATTCGTGACGTAATACGTCCTGGCCTCAAACTTGGCATAAAAAAAGTTGAATTATCCTGGATACTTGAAGATAATATGGGGATGCGCAACATCATCGAGAACATTAGCGGCCGTGTCTACAAAACGTATCGCATTTACACAAAAGACCTTTGAACAACACCGGAGATGGACACACCCCAACCAGCCTTTACTGCTATTGTTCTGGCAGCGGATCGCGGTCCGGGCGATCCGGTGGCCAAAGCTGCGGGTGTCCCCTGCAAATCTCTGACCCCCGTTGACGGAACACCGATGATCTTTCGCGTGCTTGGTGCCCTGGCGGCATCCAGGGAAGTAGAGCAAAGAATTCTGTGCGGCCCGCCTAAAGCCATCTTGAAACAGGAAACTAAGCTGGGTGACCTTATCGCTTCCGGAGAGGTGAAATGGTTTGAAAATCAGGCGACCCCCAGTCTAAGCGCCTACCATGTGATGCAAATACTTCCGGAAAAAAACCCGATCCTTCTGACAACCGCCGATCATGCCCTGTTGAGTGCTCCAATCGTCGATCACTTCTGCTCCGAAGCAAGGGCCTCGGGCTGCGATGTTGTGGTAGCGGTTGCTTTGCATGAAGCCGTGATAGCGGCTCTTCCGGGAACCCAGAGGACCGCTACACGCCTGAGGGATGGAGCCTACTGTGGCTGCAATCTGTTTGCATTCCTGACTCCCCGGTCACGTGTGGCAGCGGATTTCTGGCGCCAGGTAGAGAATCAACGCAAAAAACCGCTGCGCGTGGTCAAAGTATTGGGTTGGATGGCGATTTTACGCTATTTACTGGGAAGGTTAACTCTCGCCGAGAGTTTAGCTCGGATATCGCGCCGTCTCGGCTTAAAGGCAGGTGCGGTGATCATGCCGTTTCCGAAGGCTGCCGTTGACGTTGATTCAGTCAACGATTGGAGATTGGTTGAACGAATTGCAACGAACAAAGAACCATGAATCAATATCCCAACGATAGTCATTGAGAAAGGTACGCTTTTTGTTCATCTACGGTCAAGCCAAGCTTTTCATCAAAATATCCAATGGCGTTTTCAAGAATCTTTTTGAATGATCGATCCAGCTCAGGTGATAGGCCCAATGAGTGGGTCACCGTACTGAAGACATCAGATTGTTTTTGTTTGATTTGATTCAATACATCTCGACCCCGATCGGTCAAACTCACCGTTGTGATTCGCTGATTTTCAGGAAGTATGTTTTTATCCACGAGCTTTTTGTCTTTCCACAGCCTTGTTATGGTTGTTGAAATTGTACTGCCGCTTACCCTGGGATAAAAATTGCCGATCTCGGATATACTCATGCTTCCTTTTGTGCCAATGAGTTCCAGAAGAAGGGCCTCGCGTTCGCTAAGATTGTCAATCTTTTTTTCTTCAGACAATTTTGATGCGATATACAAACGGACCCTAAAAGCCATGTCATAAACAAGCATTTCTGTCACCTCTTTCATCAGTTCCCCCTCGAATAGTATCAAATTAAGTAATTTAATTATTTATAATACTAATTTTCCTATTTGTAAATAGTTTTTTTACAGAAATATAATTAAATGTAATAATTCTGATATAAAAATTTTCTCTTCCGAACCCTTGACAATTCAAATTGCAATCCTATAGTGTGAGGAAAACAAAAATATTTCATAATTGAAACAATTTTATTTTGAAAATATAAAATAAATTAATTTTTTTTATAAATAACACTTGACAAATAAAAACAATCTAATTATGATTAGATCAGTTTTAGAATTATTGAAAAATGGGAATATAAATAAACAATTAATAATTGACATAAGTAAAAATAGTTGGTCAAGTGTTTGACATTTAATTCAAAATCAGGTAAAAGCCGACCAATCGGCAGAAGTACTCTATCTCAATATTGTAAAGGTAGAAGATCAGAGGAAAAATGCAGATTGGAGGTTAACCTGGCGGATCTTTCGATGGTTGATAGATCGCCGAGTAGGCTTGATTTGATCAAGGAGGCTTAAGTTGCTATGAATGCTACACCCGCCGCAAATAATCTACCGTTGCGCATCGCAGATTTCTCCACTTTAGCAGAAGCTCTTGATTACGCTGCCCGGGGAGAAACCGGGTTTAACTTTTACACCGGTGGGGGCAAGATATACGCATCGCTCCCCTACAAAAAATTGCGTAAGGAAGCACGTGCCCTGGCACGACGTCTCGTCGGTCTTGGTGTCAACCGCGGCTCACGGGTCGCTCTGGTGGCGGATACCCACCCGGATTTCGTGCGCTTCTTTTTTGCCTGCCAGTATGCAGGTGTGGTGCCCGTTCCTCTTCCAGCGTCGGTCAATTTGGGTGGTCACAAAGCGTACGTCGCCCAGTTGGAACGATTACTGTCGATCTGTCAGGCAGATGTTGCCATGGCTCCGGATGAATTTCTTACCTATTTAACTGAAGCCGCTGAAAGTTTGAATTTACGTTTTCTGGGAAGTCCTCAAGATTTTGATGCCCTTCCTGAATCCAAAGACCGGCTCCGCCCATCGCAGCCCAACGAGTTGGCGTATCTTCAATATACTTCAGGAAGCACCCGCTTTCCGCGCGGTGTGATGATCACCCAGAAAGCGGTGCTCAGCAACCTGATTGCCATCCTTAAATATGGAATCAAGGTCCAACCCGGAGATCGGGCTGTTTCCTGGCTACCCTATTATCATGACATGGGATTGGTAGGCCTCGTATTGGGTCCGATGGCATCCCAAATGACCGTTGATTACTTGAGTACACGGGATTTTGCGATGCGTCCTCGCTTATGGTTGAAACTCATGTCGGAAAACCGTGCAACGCTTTCTATTAGTCCACCTTTCGGATATGAGTTGGCTGGACGGCGACTGCGGGACAATGAAGTGATGAAGTACGACCTCAGCGCTTGGAGAGTTGCCGGTGTAGGTGCCGAAACGATTCGCACCGAACCTCTCGAGTATTTTGCCGATCTGCTTGCCCGCAGCGGCTTCAACAGACGTTCATTCTTGCCGTGCTACGGTATGGCGGAATGCGCTCTTGCAGTAAGTTTTGCACGGATTGGCAACGGCGTGCAGCTGGACTACCTAGACGGCGAAGTATTAGCTGAACACCAAATCGCTCGGCCTGTCACCTCCACAATGGGTAACAGGCTTGGACATGCAAAGGCCTTCGTCAATTGCGGCGCACCCCTGCCGGGATATGAAGTGGAAATAAGGGATTCACAAGGCCGGAAACTATCGGAGCGCCATTGTGGAACTCTATATGTCCGGGGGCCTAGCGTCATGTCCGGCTACTTCGGTGATCTCAAGGCCACCCGGGAGGTCCTTTCCCCAGATGGCTGGTTAAATACAGGAGATTTAGCTTATCGCATCGGCACCACCATCGCAATCACAGGACGCGAAAAGGATCTAATAATCATCAACGGTCGCAACATTTGGCCACAGGATCTGGAGTATCTGGCAGAAATGCAGCCCGAAGTCAGAACCGGGGATGCGTCGGCCTTTTCAATACCGGATCCGCATGGAGAGGAGAAGACCGTAATGATGGTTCAGTGTCGTGAAGCCGATAACCAAAAACGCGCCGACCTGAGGGAGCGACTACATCGCTTGGTCCGCCAGGATTTTGGCATCGACTGCCTAATTGAATTGGTACCTCGAAATACCTTACCCCGTACTACGTCTGGAAAATTATCTCGCTCCGGGGCGCGGAAGGAGTATCTGAAAAGGATTGCGGCTAAAAAATCAAAAGAAGCAAACGAGGATCTTTATGCCGCAGCGCTCCGTCAGCGGGCCGTCTAATCTGAGACTATAACAAACGCCACAAAAATGAATCAGCTAAGCGGATCGGTCAACTATAAACTGAACCGTGCAGGACGGTTATACCCGTAAATTGGAAGAATTTAACCCAGCAATGCAACTTCGTGAGGCTGGGGTACGAGAAATTATCGTCAAAAGAGCGTTTATTGGACAATTTCCATGTCTCGCAGGATTGCGATAACAGGAGCGACGGGATTCATCGGAGGAATGCTGGCGCGGCGGCTGGCATCTTCTGATTGGCAAACTCGAGCGCTGACCCGTCGCGGGTCGGTTCACAAACAGCCGGCGCATATAGCGACGGAATGGATTACAGGTGATCTAAGGGACATGGAAAGTCTCCGACGCCTGGTTGGCGGAGCGGAAGCCGTTGTGCATTGCGCCGGAGTCGTCCGCGGTGCCGACCAGGCGTACTTTAATCGCATGAATGTTGATGGCGTGGCGCGTATGGTAAGAGCAGCCGCCGAGCAACACCCGCCACCGCGCTTTTTATTGATATCATCTCTGGCAGCCCGGGAGCCGCACCTCTCGTACTACGCCGCCAGCAAACGACAGGGAGAGGATGCGTTGGCGTTAAATTCAGGAAAAATGCCATGGGTTGTCTTACGACCTCCCGCTGTCTACGGTCCCGGAGACCGTGAGCTGCTTCCGATTTTTCAGTGGATGGCAAGAGGAATCGCTCCGGTGATAGGGTCCGGCAAGGGTCGTTTCTCGCTGTTGTATGTCGAGGATTTGGCAGATGCGATTATACAGTGGCTTGAATGTGGTAATCGACACTACTGCACATTCGAACTTCATGATGGGCACAATGGCGGGTATTCGTGGCATGAAATTGTAGATACAATGGCACGTCTGAAGCGTGCAAAGATACTTCGAGCACGGATCCCGGTATTTTTCGTAAAGCTGCTGGCCACGGTCAATCTTATGGCAGCCAAGGTTTTTGGAAGTAGACCAATGCTGACCCCCGGTAAAGTCCGGGAACTGATTCACCCCAATTGGGTATGTGACAATGCAGAGTTCAACAACCATACGGGTTGGACACCGCGAATATCTCTGGAAGATGGCCTAAGGCGCACCTTGGAGTGACCTGATGTGTAAAGATACCTTTCATTATTAACTAGAAAAGGAACTTAAATCCTATGCAAGTTGACGAGCATGTGTTGCAACAGATTTGCAAGATTCTAAAACCATTGGTCCCGGATGGTCAGGAAATTAAAGTAAAGACCGACTTAGTGGCGGATTTGGGGCTGGATTCACTAAAAGTAATGAAAATATTGGAGACTGTAGAAGACACCTTCGATATTTCGATTCCTTTAAATATACTACCGGATGTCCGCACAGTAGAGGATTTTGTATTGCAAATTCAAAAATTAAGCGGAGAAGAACAATGATAAGTATATTCGATAAATTTCAGCAACTGGCGGCAGCTCGCCAAATGCTGGAAGAAAATTGCGACGACTTTTTTAACATTGTCATGGATGAGATTATCTCGGCCACCGAAGCCGTTGTTAACGGCCGACCCATGATACTCGCCGGCAGCAACAACTATCTGGGTCTGACCTTTGATTCGGATTGCATCAATGCGGCATGCAAAGCGACCCAAAAAGAGGGCACTGGCACAACCGGTTCCCGCATGGCCAATGGTACCTTCTCAGGTCATTTGGCCTTAGAGCAGGAATTGGCTGCATTTTTCGGACGCCGCAGCGCCATCGTATTTTCAACCGGATATATCGCCAATCTAGCGATGTTATCTACGGTGGTGGGTCCCGAAGAAATTATTCTTTTGGATGCAGACTGCCATGCGAGCATCTACGATGGATGCCGTCTAGGCGGTGCCGATGTCATTCGGTTCCGTCACAATGATGTGAGTGATTTGGAAAAGCGACTGCGACGGTTGGAAAAGCGAAATACAAATATCTTAATTGTCGTCGAAGGTCTTTACAGCATGCTGGGAGATCGAGCTCCTCTGGCAGAGATTGCTGCGGTAAAAAATAAGTACGGTGCCTATCTGCTTGTGGATGAAGCCCACTCCTTGGGAGTTCTTGGACAACATGGTCGTGGACTGGCCGAGGAAACCGATGTTGAGGATAGTGTGGACTTTATTGTCGGTACGTTTAGCAAGAGCCTCGGCGCAATCGGCGGTTTTTGTGTCAGCAACCATACAGAGCTTAATTTGGTTCGCTATGCAAGTCGACCCTATGTGTTTACAGCGTCATCTTCTCCATCCGCTATTGCATCCACACGTGCAGCGCTGAAGATAATGCAGGTCCGGTCTGAGTTGCGTCAGCGTCTTTGGAACAATGCAAACTTGTTGTACCAACGGCTAAAGAGCTTGGACTACGATGTTGGCCCCGAGGCGAGCCCCGTCATCGCAGTCCGCCAAGAAAATATGGAAGAGGCATTTACAATCTGGAACGGGCTCTTGGATCGTGGTGTCTACGTAAATCTGGTATTGCCGCCAGCCACTCCGGACGGCCGCGCCCTGCTGAGATGCAGTGTGAGTGCCGGACATACCAACGAGCAGATGGAGCATATTTGTGATGCCTATGCATCCGTCAAGGAATCCATCGGAGCCGCGCAGACGGCGTAATGCATTCAATAGCAAAAGTAGAAATTATCAGTTGAGCGACAATTATGCGTCTTTTGATAACATTTGCCCGCACGTATCCACTGCGGAGCACGATCATGGTCCTGGCCTTGTTGTTTGCGGGAGTTATGGAAGGTATTGGCCTTACCATGCTGCTGCCTCTAGTCGGCATTGCCGTCAGTCAGCAGTCAGGTGCGGGGCCTTCCCAAAGTACCGGGGTCGGTGCTTCGGATTCTACGCTTGAGCGGATGGTAACCGAGGGTTTTGAAACCCTGGGTGTCTCACCCTCGGTGGGCGTACTTCTGGCCACGATTATTGCCACCGTTATTCTGAAAAGCGCATTGATGTTGCTGGCGAAGAAACAGGTCGGCTACACGGTGGCACGCGTCGCCACGGATTTACGACTCGAGCTGTTGCACGCCCTGCTGGTAAGTCGTTGGCAGTATTTTGTTCGGCAGCCCCTTGGAAAACTTGCAAATTCTATGGCAACTGAAGCCGCGAGAGCATCCAAAGCCTATCTTAGCGGTGTCATGATGACATCTGAATTTTTCCAGGCACTGATTTATTGCCTCACGGCATTTTTAGTTTCTTGGAAAGCGACCCTCATTGCGCTCACGGCAGGCTTCGCTATTCTGTTCGGATTGAAACGGTTTCTCACGAAGGCCCGTCGAGCCGGGGTTCGTCAAACCGATCTTTTAAAATCTCTGCTGGCATTATTAACCGACACGTTGCAGTCCATCAAACCGCTGAAAGCGATGTCCCGAGAGGATGTGTCCGACTTTTTATTGGAAAAAAAGACCAACCGGCTAAATAGAGCATTACAAAAGCAGGTTTTAAATAAAGAGTTTTTACGAGCATTTCAAGAGACTTTACTCACGATATTTTTAGCAGGGGGTCTTTACATTTTGCTGATCTATTGGCATATGCCGCTGGCCAGCGTAATGGTGCTGGCATTTTTGGTGGCACGCTTATTAAAAAAGTTAGGCAAAGTACAAGAGCGCTATCAGGAGATGCTGATTTTCGAAAGCGCCTATTCGTCGTTAAAGGATACCATTCAAACGGTTACGAGTGAACGTGAAGAACTGAGCGGCAGTCGGACACCGGATCTGAAACGTATAGTTCGTCTGACCCACGTGAATTTTGCCTACGACGATCATCAGGTGCTGCGGGATGTATCCTTAGTCTTTCCGGTCGGACAGATAACAGCCATCGTGGGTCCTTCAGGATCGGGAAAAACAACAATCGTAGACCTCGTGACAGGGTTGCTGCGACCCCAGGGTGGCGAAGTGTGGATTGACGATATGCCCCTGGCACAGGTAGATTTAAAGAAATGGCGACGAATGATCGGCTATATCCCTCAGGAAACCATTTTACTGCACGACACGGTACTCAACAATATCACCCTGGGGGATTCTAAACTGAGCGAACCTGATGCAGAAAGAGCTCTGCGCGCTGCCGGGGCATGGGAGTTTGTTAAAAGTTTGCCCTTAGAAATGCAGAGCATGGTTGGTGAACGCGGAGGCAAATTATCCGGTGGGCAACGGCAACGCATCGCAATCGCGCGGGCCCTTGTGCATAAGCCCAAGCTATTGATCCTGGATGAAGCCACGAGTGCGCTTGATCCTCAGAATGAGGCAGACATGTGCGAAACCTTGTGGAATCTACGCGGAGAACTTACCATTCTTGCTATTTCGCACCAGACGGCTTTGGTAAAAATTGCAGATCAAGCCTATCGTATTCAGGATGGCGAGGTTGTACCGGCGGAAGCTTCCTCGGAACACGGCATAAATGCCGATGAAATCGATCGTGAAAAAGCGAGCGAGCTAAAGATGCTGCTCGATCCCGGCAAAGTGTTGTAAAACAGGATCTTGACCAGGGAGTGCCCTTTCGCTCTGTAAACAGGAAAATATGTTGTCCGAAGAGAAAAGTAGTTCTAATATTTCAGATATTGTGGGTCGCATTCGTCTGGTTGCCTTTGATTTTGACGGAGTGTTTACCGACAACATGGTCTACGTTTTCGAGGATGGTTCAGAAGCCGTGAGGTGCTTTCGCAGCGATGGTATCGGTTTGCAAAAGCTCACCCGCATGGGAATTGAAACCGTCATTATTTCCACCGAGTCCAATCCGGTGGTGTCGGCCCGGGCCCGTAAATTGAAGATTCAGTGTGTGCAGGACTGTGAGGACAAACGTGCAATTTTGGAAGACATTGCTCAGCAAAAAGGTGTTTCTCTAAACGAAGTGGCTTTTGTAGGCAACGATATAAACGATCTGCAATGCCTCGCATGCGTCGCTCTCCCTATAGTCGTTCAGGATGCACACCCCGACGTGATCCCAGCGGCTCTTTATCAAACGAAACGTCCGGGAGGGCATGGAGCCGTGCGGGAGGTGTGTGACTTGTTCGAACAAACGCTCTCGACGGGAAAAAATTGAATTTCACCTTAAATTGAGGTTTCACCACCCAAAACCAATAATGGCGCTGGATAAGCTACGCAACATAGTAAGCGTCTCGTGGACCGATCATCTTGTTTTCGGTGAAGAAAACGGCGGGCTGAGGACGGTGGACGCTTTAGGCCAACGAATGAAGAAGTGGCAGACAGAACTTGGGGCCGGCATACTTCATTGGCGATGTACACGCGATCGAATCAAGGGTCGATTTAATGCCGGCAACGGGTATCGACATTTTTTTAAAGCGAAAAAATCGGCTATTGATTGGGATGATTTCAAAGTCGTTCCGCAGCTGGCCCA
>JASFJP010000014.1:0-18119 GCA_050121225.1 Desulfobacterales bacterium | reverse complement strand
TGTCATGGCGTTCAAAGATGGGAAAATCATTGAAAAGCTGACCTATTCCAAGACGACATTGGAGATTGAGGGTAAAAGAATAGCCCTGACTCCGGATGGCCAATAATTTTTTGTTGGCAGTGTTCATTTTGCGTATTTTGTCCTAAAGTCATTCCATTCCAAAAAGAGAAGGAGTTAAACATGAGCAGACTAATCCGTATCGATATGAACAAATTGGAAGCTAAAGTAGTGAACACTCCAACAAAATTCGCCCGGCTGGGCGGGCGCGCGCTAAGTTCTCACATAATTGCCACTGAAGTGCCTCCTACTTCGCATCCGTTAAGCCAATACAATAAATTGATTTTTGCGCCCGGCCTTTTGGCTGGTACGGCCGCACCTAATTCAGGCCGTCTTTCGGTTGGCGCCAAAAGCCCTTTGACGGGTGGCATCAAGGAAGCCAATGTCGGTGGAACGGCCGGTTATAAATTAGGCCGTTTGGGGATTAAAGCTATCATCATTGAGGGCAAACCAAAAAAAGAAGTCCTCTATGTGATTAAAGTCGATCAAAAAGGCGTGGATATCATTCCGTCCCCGAGGCTATCCGGTTCCGGCAATTATGCAACAGCCTCTAAACTTCAAAAAAAATTTGGTAAAACGGTGGGTATTTTTTGCATCGGGCAGGCAGGTGAAATGAAGCTTGCGGCTGCAAGCGTCGCTATGACGGATCCAGAGGGGCGACCTTCGCGTCACGCCGCCCGGGGTGGCCTAGGCGCGGTAATGGGATCTAAGGGGATTAAAGCTATTGTGATCGATGACAAAGGGTCAAAGCTCCGTCAGCCTAAACGAAAAACTCGCTTCAAAGAGGTCTGCAAGTCATTCACCCAGGAGATTAAGGGGCTCAAGGCCACTGGGCTATTTTCGACCTACGGCACGGTTGGCGGGCTGGCCTATCTCAGCAAAATTGGCGCCCTGCCCACCCGCAGTTTCTCGGCTGGCTCTTTTGAAGGAGACGTAAAAATTGGTGGCAAAGGGGTTGCTGAGCTCAATGCCTCTCGCGGTGGTAGTTTCGGTCATGTTTGCATGCCGGGATGCGTGGTACGGTGTTCAAATATCATGCATGACAAAAATGGCAAATTTCTAACGGCAGGTTTTGAGTATGAATCTTCAGCCATGTTAGGTGCCAATCTAGGAATTGATGATCTAGACACGGTCATGAATCTTGAAAAAATGTGTGACGATTTAGGACTGGACACCATGGAAACCGGGGCAGCTTTAGGCGTCGCCTGTGATGCCGGAATCTTAAATTTTGGTGATGGTAAACACGCCTTGAAACTGCTCAAAGAAATCGGCCAAGGAACAGTGCTGGGCCGTGTACTTGGCCAAGGTGCCGCCATTACCGCCCGCGTTTTTGGTATTAGCCGAGTTCCGGTTGTCAAAGGTCAAGCGGTACCTGCCCATGATCCCCGCAAAGAAATTGGTACCGGGATCGGTTACGCAACCAACCCCCAGGGCGCGGATCACACCGGGGTAATCATTTTCCACGCCGAAAATACGGCCGAAATGATCGAGGTATCACGACAAAAGCAGACAACCACGTGTGCCTATGATTCAATGGGATTGTGCCAGATGACCGAGCCGAATTTAGAAGTTATGGCCAGTTTAGTGAACAGTTTTTATGGTTGGAATTTAAAACCGAAAGATGTGGCTGAGGCGGGTAAAGCCGTTCTCAAAAAAGAGGTCGCATTTAACCGGGCAGCCGGATTAGGCCCGGCTACCGATAGATTGCCGGATTTCTTTAAACAGGAAAAACTAACACCTCATGACGGCATCTTCGATGTTTCTGAAGAGGAAATTGATAAGGTCTTGGTATTTTAAGCACTATTTAAATGACGTTCAAACCATTCGAGGCTAAGGCGCCAGTTGTCTGCGAACCCGGACATTGACCAGATATGACCTTCGGATGGAAATAATTTTAATTCATAGGACTTATTTAGGTTTTCCAGGGCTTCCGCTAAACGAAGCGTATGCCTCACAGGGACGACATCATCGAGTTCGCCATGAATCAGCAGGAGTGGACAGTTTACCTGTTCGACGAAAAGGATAGATGACCGGCTTCGGTACTCTTCCGGAGCCGTATCTGGGTTTCCCCCGAACATATCGGCAATCCAGGGATTCACTTTTACGTGATCGAACATGTCCGTTGGAGTACTCCACAACGCGCCAGCTAAGAAATCATCGTAGCGTTCCACCGCCAATATAGCATTGTGAGCTCCCCGTGAATATCCCATGATCCCCATGCGTGCGGGATCGATATAGGGACGCGTCTTCATTTCCTTGATCAGATTTCCGATATCTGTGATTTCGCCTTTGCCATACTCCATTTGGCCTTCCGAGCCGGGATAGCCGCGGTGGATCATCGTAACGCCGACGATCCCGCGTTTGGCCAATTCAGTCGCCATATGCTCATAAATGGATTCGTACCCTCCACCGGCATGATGAATCTGAACCGATGGCAATGGCTGCGAAGCCGGATCCGGTATGGCGACAAATACTCGCAGTTTCAGTCCATCGCTTTCAAGCATAAAAACTTCTTTCTCAATGCCTTTTTCTTCCATGGATTTCCTCCGATTTTTGAAATCTGCCTATTTGCAAAGACCAAGTGACTGCTCCTGAAAAAGGCTTTGGAGGTGAGCCGATTCGCGGATGTGTGACTGTCTGAGTACATTAGGGAGCGTTACATCAAACAGCATAAAACAGTGGTAAGAGACCACAACTATTGTTTATTCCCCACGATATTATTGATCTCGAGGCCCTGTTTGTTGTTACGCTCCCTTATGTGCGAGTTTCATACCTCCGCGTAGCGGGTTATCTTCAAAGCCGGTGTAACTGACTTGAGCTTTCGGGATAACCGTATTTTGAAATAAATATAGCTTTATAGGAGCATCATCTAATACTATTCGCGCAGTAGCACCATCAAATAGCAGAAGCAGGAGTTGAAAGTCAATTATATCTTTAGATTCCGCCTTCGCGGGAATAACAATCCATGCTGTATTTATACCGGTTGTCATAAATATGTTCCGATTGATCCAGATTAATAATTACCCACTGTCTTGACAATTTTTCATATTAATGTAGAACAAAGGGCGACAATCGTTGCGTTGTTAAGCACCTGACCTGAAGTCAAGATGCACCATTCACAGGAGTCTGAAACTCCGCCCTGCGACCAGTCGATCGTGTTGTACCGACAGGGCAGAGACCGTGATCAATTTATAATGGAGGTATGAAAGCCAATGCCCAGTAATCCCGATGCGGCAGAAAAGAAGGGGTGGTGGGACACGTCAATTATCCGCGTCCGCCCGAATGAGCTGCTGATTCGAGGCTATCCGATAGAAGATCTAATGGGACGGGTCAGCTTTGGTGAGATGGCTTATTTAATGATAATGGGAGACCTGCCGCGATATCCAGAAATTACCGGTCTCCTGGATGCATTGCTCATAGCGGTTTGTGATCATGGAGCCAACTCACCGGCCGTGGCAACCTCTGTTATGGCGGCCACTTGTGGTATTCCGTTAAACTGTGTCATGGCCTCCGGGATGAATCTGCTGGGAGAAATACATGGTGGCCCCATCGAAGCTGCAACCCGCCTTTTTTATCAGACCGACCGGACCATCGAGGAATCCGGGCGTACGCCCGAGGATGTTATTCAGGAAGTTAGTGAGACTTATCGATCCAATGGAAGTTACGTACCTGGATTCGGTCACCCGGTTCACCGCAAGGATCCGCGCGTGATCCGCATTTTTGAAATGGTGGAGCAAGCGCAAAGCAAAAATATTGTATCCGGTCGATTCATGCGGTGGGCGCGCTTATTCGAACAGATTTTACCGGGTGTCTTTGCTAAAAAGGCAATACCGATGAACATCGACGGCGGTGGAGCGGCGGTTCTCTGCGAAACTGGTATTCCGGCTGAAACCGCCATGGGATTCGTGTGTCTTTCCCGAGGGCTGGGACTTATGGCCCATGGATTCGAGACCTTGATGTCAAAAGAACGCCTTAAATCACCGATGCCGCCGGGACTAATTAGTAAACATATGACTTACTCAGGGCCGCCGCCACGCAAATTGCCCGACCGGAAATATACAGAGAAGACCCAAAAAACGGATGACCGTAAAAAATGATGCCTAAAGGAAATCAGATATGACTGCTGTTTACGGAAGTGATCTGGTAGTGCAGGCCTTAAAGCGTGAAGCTGTAGAGGTCGTATTCACTCTAAGCGGAATGCCGTCTTTTGGAGTCTACCAGGCATTGACCAAGGAAGGAATTCGCATCATTGACGTACGACACGAACAGGCGGCGGTGCTGATGGCCCAGGGGTATGCACGGTCCACCGGCCGACCCGGCGTAGCCATGGTGGTTCCCGGACCCGGAGTCTTGAATGCCCTCACGGGTGTCGCCAACTGTTACTATGGATCCACCCCAGTAATCCTACTAGCCGGTCAAAACAAAGTAGAAGAGTTCGAGATGGGGGCTTTTCATGAAATGAGCCATTTAGAGCTCATGCGCCCGATTACAAAATGGTGTGCCACTGTTTATGAGGCTCAGCGGATTTCAGAATATATCGAAATTGCTTTCCGTCATGCGACGCGGGGAATGCCAGGACCGACATTTGTGGACTTTCCACAAAATCTTTTAGAAACCGAGGTGACTTCCCCGGATATGGTTAATCCTATAGAATCCCAAAACGCAAGCGGCCCCTGGGGCAACCCCCACCTGGTGGCCCAAACCGTTGACTTACTGAAAAAAGCCCAACGTCCTCTGATTGTATACGGCAGCGGAATTATTTGGAGTGGTGCCCATGATGTACTCCACAAGTTTGTAGAAAAGGCCGAGATACCGGCGGTTCCCACCCCTCTGGCGCGAGGCTGTATACCGGACGACCATCCCCTCTCTTGCTTTATCTCCCGCTCTCGAGCTATGGCGCAAGCGGATGTCGTGCTTTTCATTGGTGCCAAACTCAATTTCATTCTAAGCTATGGCCGTCCCCCTCGGTTCAATCCTCAGGCACGAACAATCCAGGTGGATGTGGCACCGGAAGAAATCGGTCGCAACCGCCCGATCGATGTGGGAATTGTGGGTGATGCCAAAGCGGTGTTGACACAGCTTTTGGAGGCCTGGAAACAACCGAACAAACCTCTTAATAGTTCCTGGCCGGGATCATTGAAGGAAGTGGAAAAGCAGAAAAGAGACAAATGGATGAGGTGGGCGGAATCACTTCAGAAACCGATCAACCCCATCCGATTATGTTACGAAATCGCCAAATTTTTAGATCGTAATGCCATTGTCACAATCGACGGTGGCGAAATTCTTGATTTTGGTCGCAACCTGATTCCAGCCTACACACCCGGATCCCGGATGAACCCCGGTGTCACTGGACTCCTGGGGATTGGAATCCCTTATGCAATTGGAGCCAAACTGGCCCATCCCAATCGGCAGGTACTGTGCTTGTGCGGCGACGGTTCCTTCGGACTCAACGGCATGGAACTGGATACCGCCGCCCGACATGAGGTCCCTATTGTTGTGGTGGTTTCCAACAACGCATGTTGGGGGGTTTGCACCAATATTCAGCGCGGCGTCTACGGTGATACCTGTACCTATGGCACACGTTTGGCGCGAACGCGTTATGATTTGATGGCCCAGTCCCTGGATTGTTATGGCGAAACTGTCGAGTCACCGGATCAAATTCAACCCGCGCTGGCACGCGCATTTGAGGCCCACAAACCAGCCTTGCTGAATGTGATCACCGATTCGGAAACAGAATCCTACTCTATGTCATCTCAGTTGCGCGATTTACCGTTCTTTCAGTCATGATCCTTTCGGCAAAACAATCATTATATCAGCTGATGCATCCGAACCATATCGCCGTTATTGGTGCGTCTAACAATATACTCAACATGGGAACCCGTATTTTAAATAATCTACTCTCTTTGAAATTTCAGGGTGGTGTGTTTCCCGTGCATCCCAGGTTAGATCAGGTCCTTGGTCTAAAGGCGTATGCAGATGTCCGCCAGCTTCCCTTGGTACCGGATTTGGCAGTGATCGTAGTGCCTGTTGCAGCCGTCTCAAAGGTGTTGCGAGAATGCGGCCAAAAAGGCATCCGACAGGCTATCATTATTTCCGGGGGCTTCAGGGAAGCAGGCGAAGAAGGCCGCCAGCGTGAAAATGAATTAGTCGAAATTGCCCAACAATATCAGATACGATTTTTAGGACCCAATTGCATCGGTGTCATCAATCCCCAGTATCGCTTCAACACAACGGTGTTTCACTATACAGCGGCGATGGATGGCTTCATCGGGATGGTCTCCCAGAGCGGAAGCTTTATCACCCAGATGTTTTATCACTTGGAGAAATTCGGCTTGGGCTTCAGTCAAGGATTCAGTGTCGGCAATCAAGCGAATGTCGATTTGGCCGATTGTATGGAATACCTGGAAGATTGTGAGCGCACGCGGGTCATTGGACTCTATATCGAAGGTATTACCCAGCCCCAAAAATTTATGCGGATTGCCCGGCAGGTTTCTAAAAAAAAGCCAATCGTTGCCGTGTATGTAGGGGGGACCGAGGGGGGCAGCCGGGCTGGATGGTCCCACTCGGGAGCTATGGCTGGATCAGATGCGATTCATGACGGCGTATTTCGGCAATGCGGAATTGTCCGGGCCTTCACGATCGAGGAGCTATTCGACTTTTGCTGGGCCTTGGGCAGCCAGCCGCCGATGAAAGGCAACCGCGTTGTGATTTTTACCCATTCAGGAGGGCCGGGTGCAGTAGCAGCCGATGCGGTCGATCGCGTCGGCTTGAAACTACCTCCTTTGTCCCCTGAGACTAGAGAAAAAATAGGGAAACGGCTCCCTCACACCGGCTCGCTGAACAATCCTATCGACACGACATTCTTTCGCCGCATCGATGATATCCTCCTGCATATTCCCAGGATTCTTTTAGAAGACCGTCAGATCGACGGTATTTTGATGTATTTTCTATTCATGGCAGATAATTTCAAGCACCTCTTAGGCAGGACAGATTCATCTATGTTTAACTCCTTGGCCGAATTTGAGAATTTCGTGAGTGGGCTATGCAGGCGGTTGGCCGACTCGGCACAATCCCAAGCAAAACCGCTGATAGGGTCGTCATTTTTAATGCGCAGCGAGAGGTTCATTCGAGAGTTGGAGGATTTTGGAATCCCGATTCTGCCAAGTCCAGAAAGATCCGCTCGTGCCATGGAAGCCTTATACCGGTATTCCCGCATGCAGGAAGCGCTTCTCAGACAGGAAGCGTAAATCAAAATAATTCTTACAAATTCGGCTGGAGGATGACTATGTTGCTGGCAATGAATGTCAATAATACCAATACGATGTTTGGTTTGAATCTAAATGATAAATGGGTTGCTCATTGGCGTATCAAAACTGATCGGTCAAAGCAGCCGGACGAATATGCAATGCTGCTGCGAAATCTGTTTGATCACAATGGCCTGAGTTGGTCGAACATCACCGGTGTGGCATTAGCAAGTGTTGTCCCGCCGTTAACAGCCTCCTTTATAGATATGTGTCAGCGCTATTTTGACCTCGAACCGCTGGTAGTTACGCATAAAATCAAAACAGGCGTGAGAATCTTAATCGATTACCCGGCTGAAATAGGCGCTGACCGTATCCTCAACGCTTTAGCTGCCCGAGAACTCCACGGTTGCCCATGCATTGTGGTGGACTTTGGCACCGCCACCACCTTTGATTCTGTATCCAAGGATGGGGATTATCTCGGAGGAGCTATTGCCCCCGGGCTGGGCATAGCTGCCGAAGCCCTTTTCGCTCGAACTGCAAAATTGCCCCGTATTGAGCTCGTAGCACCACCCGCAGCCATTGGGCGTAACACCGTCCATGCAATGCAATCCGGACTTATCTTCGGCTATATGGGATTGATTGAAGGTCTGGTCAAACGACTTCGCAAAGAACTAGGCCGCCACGCCAAAGTCGTTGCTACGGGCGGAATGGCTCATATTTTAGCTCAAGAAACCGATGTCATTGAGACGGTTGATCAAATGTTGACATTAAATGGGTTGCGACTGATTTATGACCTTAACCGTAAAGGGTAAACCAAGATGAACACCATTCCATTGTTGCGGGATAAACACATTGTAATTGGCGTAACCGGCGGCATTTCAGCATATAAGGTAGCCGATTTGTGTAGTCAGTTGGTTAGAGCCGGTGCTTTGGTCGATGTCATTTTGACTGCTGCCGCAACTAAATTTGTGGGCCCTATAACGTTTCAGGCTCTGACGCATCGGCCGGTAGTCACCGAGATGTTTTCACTGCTGCAAGAAACGGAAATCGGTCATGTGTCGCTTGGTAAACGCGCCGATCTGATGATCATCGCACCGGCAACCGCCAACACCCTGGCCAAACTGGCCCACGGATTATCTGACAATATGTTAACCACCACCGCCCTTGCCTGCCGCGGCGCGATCCTACTGGCCCCGGCTATGGAAACCGGAATGTGGCAAAATCCGGCGACCCAAACCAATCTAGATATTCTGCAAACACGTGGAATGCATCTGGTTGGACCGGTTGAAGGGAGACTAGCCTCTGGGGCGACCGGTGTCGGTCGCATGACTGAACCGGACATTATCTTCGATGCCTCCCGCTGGCTTTTAAGTCGCCGAGGACCACTGAGCGGCTCTCGGGTTGTGATAAGCGCTGGAGGCACCCACGAGGCTCTCGATCCAGTGCGCTTTATCGGCAACCGGAGCAGTGGAAAAATGGGCTACGCATTGGCTTATGCCGCGCGGGATAGAGGCGCTGATGTTATTTTGATCCACGGCCCGACATCTCTGGATACTCTATATGGAGTGGAAGATGTCCCCGTTGAGTCGGCCGAACAGATGCATAAAGCGGTCATGGAGTCTATTTCTGCAGCCGATGCCTTGATCATGGCGGCGGCAGTGGCAGATTACCGACCTGTAAACGTTGCCCAGCATAAAATTAAAAAGACAGCAGACAACCTGTCCTTGGACCTTGACCGCACCCCTGACATTTTAGCTTCTGTGGCAAATGGGAAAAAAAAGAGTCGTCGACTGAAAGCCGTGATCGGGTTTGCAGCTGAGACTGAATCCCTGGTGGAACACGCCCGCGAAAAATTGACCCGTAAAGGCCTTGATCTTATTGTGGCCAATGATGTCTCCGCCGGTGACAGCGGCTTTGCTGTGGATACCAACCGGGTAACCCTGATCGATTCATCAGAAGAGGTAAAATCGTTACCACTGCTCACCAAACCCGAGGTTGCAGAGATTATAATTGATCATTTAATTGATTTTCTTGAAAAGAGCGGCAATTTCAAATAGGATCCTCGCACCAGGTCATCGTCGTGGGCGAAGCCCGCGATCAACGAGGGGGACGACGCACCGAACACTAAATACAAACCAAGATCTACAAGGGGAGAAAAATAAAAGAATGCACAATGAATTAAATGCTGACACCTGGATTTGGGTGGTGGTGCAGGACGCCGGTGGTAATGAACAGTTTGTGGGCCAACATAATGAAGAAACAAATGTGTCCTTTATTCCTGCCTTTTATCAAAAAGAAGACGCCGAGCAATGCCTGATTCAAATACCTCGCCAAAAGGGGAAAAAATATGAGATACAGGCCGTGCTTTTTGAAGACTTGTCCCAAGACGCATCAAAAAATGGATTCAATATATTTATGCTCAGCGCTGAGGGTGACATACTCAAGAAAATTACGCCTTAACTAGTTTTTGATTTCAGTTGAACTAGTCATATGGCTTTAGTATGGATCTTGGTTGGAGCATCAGGTTAAATTCAAAAGACACCTCACCGTCAATGAGCTTTTCCAAAAAAACATTCTTCTACTTGATATGCGTCGCTTTCTTACACCTTTTTTGCGAGAGGGCAATTGCGAAATTGGAAGCCAATAAGGTCAACCTCCCCAAATCTGTTGGTAATTGGACCCGGACTGACACACCTCGGGAAATTAATTCTGAAAATATTTTTGCCTACATGAATGGAGCTGGAGAACTCTATCTGGCGTATCGTTTTCAGCACCTCGACGTATTCGAATATACCTCCGATAACCAAAACAATATTTTGGTGGAATTATATTATATGGAAACGTCTGACGATGCATTTGGTTTGCTTTCCCTGGATTGGGGTGGCGAACCGGTGTTCTACGAAGAGTCTGCAGCAAATACCTCAAACCAACCTCCCGCTGCTCCTCCGCTTAGGGCTCTTTATGGTGCGGGACTGTTGCGCATCTGGTCTGATAATATCTATGCGCGGGTATTGGCTAACCGTGAAACTCTTGCTTCAAAACAGACGGTGCTTACCTTAGGCCGGTTAATTGCAGCAAACCGAAAGCGTCCGCCGGAGCCGGAGCTATTTAAACGCCCTCTTAAGCGAATCGGTTCAGCCTGGGAACTGCGAAAAGATAGAATGAGTTTTTTTCGTTCATATTTGGTGTTGAATTCAATTTATTATCTCAGTGACAAGGATATTTTAGATCTCGATTTATCAGCAGAAGCCGTCATGGCTCCCTATGAAAACGTTTCAAGCGCCACCGACCCCAAGCGCTGCCAGTTTCTAATGGTTAAATATGAAGATGAAAAACGGGCACTAAAAGCGCTGAATCATTTTCATAACACCTATTTGCCGGAGTATCGTCAAGGAGACACGGTAAATTCAACTAACGCAACGCCAATGCTTTTCGAGTTGGAAGATGGTTGGCTAGGGTACAATCTAATCGGCAACTATGTGGTCATCGTATTTGAATGCCCTGACCAGGAATCCGTGGGCACAATCATTGAGAAAACTGAATCCAATTTGATGAAAAAGGGGAAAGACCATGAAAAAAAATAAGCCTGTCCTGACAAGAAGAGATTTTATACGAGGAACTATTGGTGCGACGATCGGCACGTCTATTTTTGGTTTGAATTGGCCTCAGGGAGAAGCGAACGCATTCAGTCCAAGTTTGGTGACCGTTGTCCGCGATAAAAACGCTGTGGATTCCTCAAAAAATGTAGACGCCAAAATTTTAGATAAAATGCTGGCGCAAACATTGACCAAGGTTACGGGCCAGAATAATTCAAAGGATGCATGGCGAAGCCTTCTCAAATCGGATGATGTGATTGGTCTGGTTCCAACCCAACATTTGAATCCTACCCATAAAGAAGTCATCGAGGCAGTCAAAAATTCCCTAATGGCTGCCGGATTTGCAAAAGAAAAGATCAGGCTGGCCCAGGGCAGCCCTAACGAGCCCAAGGGTTGTACGGCGTTAATTGCACTTCCCGCTCTCAAGGCTCACTGGCTGACAGGAATCGGCACGGTATTAAAAAATTATATCATGTATTCCGGCAATCCCAGTCGATATCATAAGAGCAACAGTTCCAAGTTGGGAGAAATCTGGAACCTTCCCTTTGTCAAAGGTAAGACAAAACTCGTACTGGTTGATTCGCTCTATCCACTCTGCGATAAAGGTCCTCAGCCTGATCCAAGATACAAATGGGCGTACAATGGATTCATCGCAGGAACGGATCCTGTTGCCGTCGAAACGGTCGGTTTAAAAATTATCACGGAAAAAAGAAAGGCTTTGAGAGGTGAACCATGGCCGTTAACTCCTCCGCCTATCTGCGTAGAAGCCGCCGATAAGGTTTACGGTTTAGGGACGAGCCGGATGGTAGCCATCAACATCGAACCTTACGGTTGGGAAAAGAATTTGCTATTGTAGCCAAAAACAGAGGGGAACATGCATGCCGCCACCGAAACATGCCATGGAAATCTTTCAGTTGCTCGACAAGTCGAATTGCCGAGAATGCGGTGAAAAGACGTGTCTTGCATTTGCAGGAGCCGTTTTCAAGGGTCAAAAAAAACTCGATAAATGCCCCAAGTTGGATCGAGACACTATTGAGCGGTTCTCAGGGGAATCCGAGAATCAGAGTAGCGCCGAACAAAACCGGGACGAATACCTTCATACGCTGAAAAGCGAGATCGGCAAGCATAACCTTGAAGCGGCGGCCAAGAGAGTAGGCGCACGGTTTTCGGGGACCAAACTGACGCTCAAAATACTGGGCAAGGACTTCGGTGTCGATAGCAATGGAAATCTTTACGCAGACATCCACATCAATCCATGGGTAGCCATTCCGTTTCTCAACTATATTCTTTTTGGTAAGGGATTTGCACCTTCGGGAAACTGGGTATCGTTTCGGGAGCTGAAAGACGGAAAGGAGCGCTATCCGCTGTTTCAGAAACGATGCGAAGAACCTATGAAGCGCGTGGCCGATACGTATACCGACCTTTTTGACGACATGGTTCACATTTTCGGCGGTAAGCAGGTTGAACAACAATTCAAATCCGACATATCGGTGGTGTTGCACCCGTTGCCCAAAGTTCCCATCATGGTATGTTATTGGTTTCCCGAAGACGGTTTGGAATCCAGCCTAAATCTGTTTTTCGACGAAACGGCAGACCAAAATTTAGACATCGGCTCGGTGTTCACGCTTGGTGCAGGCCTTAGCCAAATGTTCGAGAAACTGGCGCTTAGGCATGGGTTCCCTGATCATTATTACCTTTGATCGTAACCACATTGTTTATCTGTAAGGGATGCACGCAGGTGTGTGCCGTTTCGGGATGGGCGGAATCGCACACATCGCCCAGATGATATATTCGGTCACACTTTCTGTTCTTCAGCAACTCGATGGCAGCCTCGATGGTTTCCGATTTGCCGTGGCTGTCGGCCATTATTCCGATCAAATCTCCCCCCTTCATTCCAAATTGCGACCGTCATTTCATCAACGCCCCAATCAAAGGAACGGACGTTTTTTCCAATTCAGAAATTTCATGCGATGGGCTGTCAACCCACTGAACAAGAGCATGGGTGCGATCAATAAGTATCTTAAAAATCAATAAAAAGCACCTAATGCGGGTTGTCCTTGAATCAAGACGGATGATGCAAAATTTTGTGGAATAAATTTTGCATCCCAAATCGTACCGCAACTCAATCGTGTAATTGTAAGGTTTTTGCTGTTCTACCAGCAACATTTTTTTTAGTTACGTTCGGTCATACGCATATCATTGGTTATAATTCTTACTCAGGAATTTGAATGAGCAATATAGAAAAAGTTGATATTCAAACCAGCATTGTTGACGCCATCACAGAAATTTTTAGTACAATGTTGTCGATGGATGTGGTGTTTTCAGATTCCGGGTCACCGGGTGACAGCGGAGCAAGTCGAGTGCTGGGCACTGTCAATTTTGCCGGTAATGTGGCAGGTGCACTTGATTTCGATGTAACAAACGACTTCGCCCGTGTAATGGCGGCCCAGAGACTGGGGATCAAACCTGAGGAAATCGAAGACCAAAATGAATTAGTAAAGGTGATCACGGAAATCAGCCGCGTTATCGGAGACAAGCTGAAACTTGCTCTGACCGATGCCGGTCAATCATGCCTTACTTCTGCACCCACCATTATTTTTGGCACTGATTTCACCATAACCCCTCTTGACATTATGGAAAACGAAACCTTCGTTTTCAAACACCAGCAGGATACTTTTTTAGTTTCAGTTAGGTTGAAAAACCATCAATCCACAGCGGGAGCCTCAGTTAGCGGTGCCGTCACCTCCTCGGAACTCTCAAATAAAATTGATGCTGAAAAGCTGAATGTCCTGGATTTGGAGGCCAAGTTTTCTCAATCAGTAGTGACTGTTTTTGATACGATGTTTTCCATGACCTTGGATCCGGTTGAATCGGTGCCAGCCACAAACTCAGAGACTGTTCGCAGTGTAGTGTCCACCAGTTTCATCGGTGATATAACCGGCATGGTCAACATCCATGCCATGGATCCATTGCCACATGAAATGACAGCTAACTTGCTTGGTGTAGAATCCACCAAAATCCAGGGGGAAAAAGAAATTAATGACATGTTCGGTGAATTGGGCAATATCGTCGCCAGCAATATAAAATCGACATTAACTGATGCCGGCTTCAACAGTGCCCTTTCAATCCCCTTTCTAATAACCGGCTCCGATTTTACGGTGGATCCGTTGACCATGGGAAAATTCGACCGTTTCGATTTTCGTTGTGGAGAGCATTTGGTATGTGCTGAAATTGGTGTAAAAACATCTGAACCTCTGCAGGGTGCAGCTACCCGGGTAAACGACGACCACATCGGGGATGACCAGAACAAAACCGGGGAAAAACCAGTCGATGAGGAACACGGAGGGATGGATCCCTCTGAAACGGTTGAAACCAATGTTTCTAAACCGCAATCGCCGAAATCCGGATTGGACGATCCGTCTTCTCCGGCAGATGCCAAGGAATCGCAAGCCAAGAAAGGACCGGCAGCTCAGGAGGATCTGGATCTCGATCTGCTGCTGGACATTCCATTGGAAATAAAAGTCGAATTGGGCCGAGCCAAGATTAAGATCCATAAATTGCTTAACCTTGTTCCCGGGTCAGCGGTGAAACTAACGAAACTGGATGGTGAACCGGTTGATATTCTGGCAAACGATACGCTGATTGCTAGAGGAGAAGTTGTTGTTCAAAGAGAAAAATACGGCATACGGGTCACGGAGATTACCAGTCGAATGGATCGGATTAGAAGTTTTAGAGGGTAGATGAATTCGTGTGCAATCAGTTGTTTTTTACAGGACATGGATGGTAACGTTTACAAGCAGTGTTAAAGTTTCAGATTTTATCTGTGGCAGAGCCGATCATCTCTGACCCCCGCACAGCGGGATCTTCGACGGTTCCAGAAGACCAGGTTTTCGATTTTTAACAAATGGTAAAGGTGAGACAAATTATGAGATGATTACTCCTGAGCCGGCACAGATACCGTTTTTATCTCGTGTCCGGTGAGTTCTAAAAAGCGCATCAAATCGTCTCTTGTAACGACCAGCGTGCTGGTATTGACCAGAGGATGGAATTGGAAGGTGTCTTCCTTCCATAGCGATTCATCGACGATCACTTCAACCGCTAAATCTGGGTCGTTGATAACGGCAAAAATAGTCACGGATCCAGGCTCCACGCCAAGATATTTCTTTAGGCGGTCGGCGGATCCGAAACTTAAGCGGGTTGATGCGATCGCCTCCGGCAGAGCTTTGATGTTTACGCGCTTATCAGCCGGCACCGCCACCAGAAAATGGCGTTGTCCTTTTTTATCCCGTAAAAAAAGATTCTTCGTTCTGGCAGCTGCCAGCGGTGGAACGAGTTCTTTAACGTCGTCCACCGTATAAACCGCCGGATGATCATGCCGTTCATAGTCTATTTTGTGCTCCGCCAGAAATCGATAAAGATCAGCCATTGCATTCTCCTCAAATCATGTGCAAATCCTTATTCTTTCACGGATGAAGTATCGGTATGACCATTTACAGTTGAGGTTGGCCAAATGGGTTTGTCATGCAAGGTTTTATCCGGATATTTTCCCAAGCTGCTCCCCGTATGACACCCAGGCCAGCATCGTACCCGGTAATAGCGCACTGGATTCTCCGGCACCGCACCATCGCTGGGATACCATACACCGGCTGCAATGGGGCATTCCCAGGTAACCTCTCCGGAAGATTTTGCGGCGGTTGCTTCAGTATCCTGCTTTTCAGTCGAAGTGCTGCCGATGACTGGAAGCAAACCGGCAAAGCCTATAAGAAACACAGATAAAATAAAGCAAATAATGGTTTTCATTTTATCTCCTCCTTTCGCTGGGGAAACATTGGTAAGTCCATCGATTCAAAAAGTCGATCAAATTACATCAATAATGGATTAACATCCCAAATACTGTGCCCTCTATGCACTTTACACTTAGCGCATCTATTGCTCAGGATGACAATGCTTCAACTTCTTCGATGGTTTTCGGTATTGGTTGACCTAATACCCGGCAGCCGTCTTTGAGGACCAGCACATCATCCTCTATTCGAACACCTCCAAAATGTCTGTATCCTTCAAGCTTATCATAATTGATAAAATCGACGAATTTTTTTTCGGCTTTCCACCGATCAATAAGTTCAGGAATAAAGTATAAACCAGGCTCAACGGTAACAACAAATCCGGGTTCAAGCGCTCTGGCGAGCCTTAAATAGGAAGTACCGAATTGATCGCTGCGTTTAATCTTTTGCGAATATCCAACATAGTCCTCGCCAAGATCTTCCATGTCATGAACATCCAGTCCTAGCATATGCCCCAAACCGTGTGGAAAAAACAGCGCATGCGCCCCCACCGAAACCGCATCGTCGATATTGCCCTGCATCAAACCCAGAGATTTCAGACCGCTCGCCAGGGTTTTGGCGGTGATGCAGTGGACCTCTCTGTATTCAATGCCCGGTCGGATATATTCGATCGCAGTTCTCTGAGCTTCGAGGACAATCGAATAGATGTCCGTCTGTTTACGGGTGAATTTACCGCTGACGGGAAAGGTGCGGGTGATATCACTGGCATAGTGCAGCGTGGATTCCACTCCGGAATCATTGATGACCAAATCACCTTTTCGCATTTTATTCCCGTGATAGGGATTGTGCAGAATATGACCATTTATCGTAAAGATCACCGGATACGCCAGCATTGAACCGTCCCTGGAATACGCAAGTCCAGCCATTGCACCGACGACCTCTTTTTCATAGGTTCCCGCCTTTGACATTTTCATGGCCATTGCATGCATGTCTGACGCAATATCAAGAGCCGCCTCGATCTGATGTATTTCAGCGTCGGCTTTAACCGCTCGTTGTGCCACCACAGCCTTAATAAGGGCGGGAGACGCATTGTGGTTTACCATGGTGACGTCGATATCCAACAACAGATGAATTTTTAAGACGTTAGCCGGTCTATACTGGGGAAGAAAATGAACTTTCCTACCCCGTTCAAGGACACTCTTCAGGATGGTTTCCAGCTGGTCTGCAGATGCGCATTTTGTCACTCCGCTTTGGAGGCACAACTCGTTCAAGGACGGCTGTGGGCCGGCGAAGATAAGGTTGTCGAGGGTTCCATCATGTCCGAAAACAGTTTCCCGATTGTCGTCGATATCGATAATGGCCGTTAATCCGGGCAGATCGAGCCCCCAAAAATATAGAAATGTACTGTCCTGTCGGAAGGCGTAGTGATTGTCGGGATAATTGATGGGACTCTCATCATTGCCGAAAAACAGGAGTATCCCGGATTTAAGATCTTCTTTCAACTGTTGGCGTCTCTGAATGTAAACATCGGCTGGAAACATGTTCATAAATAGCACCTTATGGGAATTTCAGACCTTCACCGTTTTACGGGGCAGGCCACCCAGTGATCACCCGCGACCTTTTCCAACACCGGCAGCCGATCGGAACAACCCGCGTGTGAAAAGGAACATCGCGGATGAAATCGGCACCCGGAGGGCGGATCAACGGCACTCGGAATCTCCCCCTTTGGGATAGGGTCCGTCCTCCTGAACTTGGGATCAGGAACCGGAACCGCAGCAAGTAGCGATATAGTGTAAGGGTGGATCGGATGTTTAAACACCTCGTCCAGAGGTCCAATTTCAAGGATCTGTCCCAGGTACATAATCGCGATCCGATCGCATAAGTACTTACAGGTAGCCAGATCATGTGTGATAAAAAGATAGGTCAGATCGAATTCCTCTTTCAGTTGAACCATCAATTCCAGAATCATCGCGCTGACGGAAACATCGGCCATGGCAATGGGTTCGTCGGCCACCACGAAATCCGGATTCGTAATCAGGGCCCGGGCAATCACAACCCGCTGTCGCTGACCACCGGAGAGCTGGTGGGGATATTTTTTGCTTAAAAAACTTGCCGGAGCCAACCCGACTTTTTCCATGATATCGTGGGTCATGTCCCTGATTTCAGACGGCGTATGGGAAGAATGAATTTTCAGTGGAAACCCGATGGCTTCACCGATGCTCATACGGGGGCTTAACGATGCAAATGGATCCTGAAAAATGACCTGCATTTTTTCTCGCAGCCGGCGCATCTCTTCTGTCGTATTCTGGTAAATGGACTTTCCCCGATATAAGATCTCTCCGGAAGTGGGCTCTATCAGTCTCAAAATCAACCTTCCGGTGGTGGTTTTGCCGCAGCCACTCTCACCGGCAAGCCCTAATACCTCGCCCTCTCGAATAAAA